>JAYUWF010000097.1:0-2092 GCA_043753685.1 Herminiimonas sp. | reverse complement strand
ACCGGCGCTGGAACTGATCCTGCTCTAAGCGGCGCCTCGATTGCGCTGGATTGAACCGGTATAATGTGCGGTTCACAGCCACTTAAAGCCGGATCCGTCATGCAAGAAAAATACAGCCACGCCGACGTCGAAAAATCCGCACAGCAGCACTGGAAAGCAATCGACGCCTACAAAGCCGTCGAACACGACCCGCGTTTCCCGAAAGGCAAGTATTACGCCTGCTCGATGCTGCCCTACCCGTCCGGCAAGCTGCACATGGGCCATGTGCGCAACTACACCATCAATGACGTGATGTACCGCTATCTGCGCATGAACGGCTACAACGTACTGATGCCGATGGGCTGGGATGCGTTCGGCATGCCAGCTGAAAACGCCGCGATGGCCAACAACGTGCCGCCGGCGCAATGGACCTACGCCAACATCGCGCACATGAAGCAGCAGATGGAATCGATGGGGCTGGCAATCGACTGGTCGCGCGAAATGACCGCATGCACGCCCGAATACTACAAATGGAACCAGTGGATGTTCCTGAAGATGCTCGAAAAAGGCATCATCTATCAAAAAACCGGCACCGTGAACTGGGACCCGATCGACCAGACCGTGCTGGCCAACGAGCAGGTCGTCGACGGCAAGGGCTGGCGCTCGGGCGCGCCGATTGAAAAGCGCGAAATCCCGATGTACTACGCCAAGATTACCGATTACGCCGAAGAACTGCTGGATTACGTCGATAACAAACTGCCCGGCTGGCCCGAGCGCGTGCGACTGATGCAAACCAACTGGATCGGCAAATCAACCGGGGTGCGCTTCGCCTTCCCACATGACATCCAGGACGCCGATGGCAAGTTGATCCAGGACGGCAAGCTGTGGGTATTCACCACCCGCGTCGACACCATCAAGGGTGTGACTTTCTGCGCGGTGGCGCCGGAACATGCGCTGGCCGCTTTTGCCGCGACAAGCAATCCCGAACTAACCGAATTCATCGCCGAATGCAAACTGGGTGGCGTGGCCGAAGCCGACATGGCGACCATGGAAAAGAAAGGCATGCCGACCGGTTTGCAAGTCAAGCATCCGTTGACCGGCAAGCTGATCGACGTCTGGGTCGGCAATTACGTGCTGATCACCTATGGCGATGGTGCCGTGATGGGCGTGCCGGCGCATGACGAACGCGACTTCGCTTTCGCCAAGAAATACGTGCTGCCGATCGAGCCGGTGATCGCAGTCGAAGGCAAGACTTTCTCCACCGAGACCTGGCACGACTGGTATGCGGACAAGGAAGCAGGCCGCTGCGTCAACTCCGGCAAGTACGACGGCATGACTTATCAGGAGGCGGTCGAGGCGATTGCCGCCGACCTCGCCGAGCGCGGCCTGGGCGAGAAGAAAGTGACCTACCGGCTGCGCGACTGGGGCATTTCACGCCAGCGCTACTGGGGCACGCCGATACCGATCATCCACTGCGAAGCCTGCGGCGACGTGCCGGTGCCGGAAGCCGATCTGCCTGTGATCCTGCCGGAAGATTGCGTACCGGACGGCAGCGGCAATCCGCTCAACAAGCATGCGCAATTCCTGCACGTCGATTGCCCGACCTGCGGCAAACCTGCGCGGCGCGAGACCGATACGATGGATACCTTCATCGATTCGTCCTGGTATTACATGCGCTACTGCTCGCCCGGCAACGACAAAGCGATGGTCGACGCGCGCACCGATTACTGGATGCCGATGGACCAGTACATCGGCGGTATCGAACATGCGGTTCTGCATTTGCTGTACGCGCGCTTCTGGACCAAGGTGATGCGCGATTTCGGGCTGGTGAAGTTCGATGAACCGTTCTCGAACCTGCTCACGCAAGGCATGGTGCTCAACGAAACCTATTATCGCGAAGAAGCCGGCGGCAAGAAGGTCTGGATCAATCCGGAGGACGTCGAGCTGACCCTGGACGAACGCGGCCGTCCGACGGCAGCCGCGCTGAAAGCGGATGGCCAGCCAGTCATCATCGGCGGCACCGAAAAGATGTCGAAGTCGAAGAACAACGGCATCGATCCGAAAGCGCAGATCGATCAGTACGGCGCCGATACCGCGCGCCTGTTCACGATGT
>JAYUWF010000096.1:0-2093 GCA_043753685.1 Herminiimonas sp. | reverse complement strand
GCTGATGAAGCGCGGCGTGCCGCCGACGGAGCGGAAGGCGCGTACCGGCGAATTGACGCCGCCGGGCGTGGTCAGCTGGGCACGGGCGAACAGCGTGTCGTTATTGGAAACAGGGGAAATGTTGGAAGTCACGGTCGGTGTCCTGAAAGGCTAAACGTAGCAAAACAAAAAAATGAAAAGGGAGATCGTGAAGTGCTGTGTGGCGGTGGAACGTGCAGCAGGTGCGCCACGGCCGGCTGGGACGGCAACACTGGTACTGGACAGCGACCCGGACAGCGAACCGGACAGCGAACCGGACAGCGAGCCGGTCAGCGAACCGTACCGCAAGCCGCCCGACCGCGCCGTCAATGTCCAGGTTCGGTATCGCGCGCCCAGAAGTAACGGTCCGGTACCAGTTTGCCCATGCCCAGGCGCTGCGCGTGCGCGATGCTGGCCATGACGAATTCCTGCGCCTCGAATACGGCCTCGGGTACGTCCAGGCCGTTGGCCATCATGGCCGCCGCGGTGGCCGAAAGGGTGCTGCCGGCACCGGTGAAGGTGCCGGAGACGCGCTGCCACTGGTCGCGCCGCACCAGGCCGGTTTCATTGAAAAGACTGTTGGCGACATCGTGGACATCGCTCGGCGTGCCGGTGACGAACAGGTACTCGCAGCCCATCTCGATGATGCGCATGGCGTCGACCATCAACGCATCGTCCGCGCTGGATTGCGCTGCCGGATCAGTGGAAAGATCGCCGGCTTCGGGGTCGGCAGGGTCGGCAGGTTCGCGCCAGGTCTCGGCCAGGCGCGCCAGTTCGAGTGCCGAGAGCACCAGAAGAGTGGTTTGCGGAATCAGCAGCTCGCGCATGGCGATGACGATGTCGTCGGCTTCGATCGCCTGCTCCGGCATGCCGGTCAGGAACGGGTCGAGGATCAGCGGTATGTCGGGATAGTCGGAAACGATTTCGGCGATCACCGAGACGTTTTCCACGCTGGTGACGGCGCCGACCTTGAAGGCGGCTACCGGCATGTCTTCCAGTACCACGCGCGCCTGGTCGGCCACCCAGTCGGCCTCGATCACCTGAAGGTCCTCGATGCGGGCGGTGTCCCCGATCATCAGGCCGGTGATCACCGACAGCCCGTGGCAGCCCATGGCGGCAAAGGAAGCCAGATCGGCCTGTATGCCCAAGGCGCCGACCGGATCGGCCGGGCCGAACGTCAGGATCAGTGGAGAAGTTTGGATTTGCACGGCGGGTAGATTAAGATAGCTGACTTTGCATTTTACTAGAAGGGCAGTCCTCCCGTGAGCATTAACACAACCCCCGCTTCTCCTTCCGACGGCGCGTCGAAGCCCGCTTTCAAATCGTGGATGTGCCTGATCTGCGGCTGGATCTACGACGAAGCGGCCGGCTTGCCCGAAGAAGGCATCGCCCCCGGCACCTTGTGGGCCGATGTGCCGATGAACTGGACCTGCCCGGAATGCGGTGCACGCAAGGAAGACTTCGAAATGGTCGCCCTTTAAACCTTCCCGTTCCCTTGCCTGCGCGCCGCGGGCAGGTGCAGGCACGTCGATACCACTTCTGGTGTCGCTGCAAGTGCCGATGCTGATTCCGCCGCTGATTCCGCTGCCGATCCCACCTGGTCCGATTGCTTCGACGGCCTGAATTTCTTGTACGTCCCGCGTCAATACGCAGGCGCTTCACGAGCACCGCGTCGTTTTTCCCCTTCCTCGACCTGCATTGGCCACTGCGTGGCCGGGTGCTGTCGCGCTGTCGTTTTTACAACCTCGGCGCCGGCTTTGGCGGAAAAACCACGATGACACATATGTGTCGAAATGTTGACTCAAAGCATCTTGCTTTTTGATATGGATGGGCCGTATATTGAACGTTGACCAACGAGACAACGCCATGACGACACCCGTGGAAAATGCCGGCCTGAAGATAATGGTGATCGACGACAGCAGCACGATTCGTCGGTCCGCCGAGATTTTTCTTGGCCAGGCTGGTTACCAGGTGGTGCTGGCCGAAGACGGTTTCGATGCACTGGCCAAGATGAACGACCACAAGCCGGCACTGATCTTTTGCGACATCCTGATGCCGCGCCTCGATGGCTACCA
>JAYUWF010000095.1:0-6555 GCA_043753685.1 Herminiimonas sp. | reverse complement strand
CGCTGGTGGACTCCGGCAAGATATTCCAGCCGAACGCCTGGACACCTGCGCAAGCGCATCAATTCCTGCAAACGACCGCGCTGATCGAAGCCTGCGGAATCGTGGTCCGCATCCCCGACTGGTGGCATCGACGGCAGCCGCCACGCCCACAGGTGCGGGTCAATATCGGCGCCCGGGCCGCCGGGCTGGGACTGCAGACGTTGCTCGATTTCGACGTGGCGCTCACGCTCGATGACGAGGTACTGTCGGCGGGTGACTGGGCGCAGTTGATGGCTGCCGGGGATAGCCTGGTCCAGTTACGCGGTCGCTGGATCGAGGTCGATCGAGAAAAGCTCGATGGCGTGCTGGCGCACTGGAAAAAAGTGCAGCGCGCGATTGCGGACGACGGCATCACTTTTCTGGAAGGCATGCGGCTGCTGGCGGGCGCGTCGGTCGACGATGCGGCGACGACTGCCTTGCCGCCTGCGACGGCCGACTGGTCCACCGTGGTGGCCGGCGACTGGTTGGCGAAGGTGCTGGACGATTTGCGCCATCCGCACGGCGGCGGCGAGGCAGTCGATCCGGGAGACGCGCTCAAGGCGCAACTGCGACCGTACCAGCAGGATGGCGTCCAGTGGCTGTGGTGGTTGAATCGGCTGGGGCTGGGCGGTTGCCTGGCAGACGACATGGGCTTGGGCAAGACGGTGCAGATCATCGCGCTGCTGCTGCTGGCAAAACGCGAAGCCGATCCCGGCCCGCATCTGCTGGTGCTGCCGGCGTCGCTGATGCGCAACTGGCAGGCCGAGATCGAACGCTTCGCGCCGAGCCTGCGCACGCTGGTCGCCCATCCGTCGATGCCGCAAGCGGACAAGCCGCTCGACCGGATCGATGTCGTCATCACCAGTTACGGCAGCCTGTTGCGCCTGCCATGGCTGCTCGCCACCCAGTGGTCAGTGGTCGTGCTCGATGAGGCGCAGGCGATCAAGAACCCCGGCGCGCGCCAGACCCAGGCCGCCAAGGCACTCAAGAGCCGGGTGCGCTTTGCCCTGACCGGCACCCCGGTTGAAAACCGGCTCGGTGACCTGTGGTCGATCTTCGACTTCATCTGCCCCGGCCTGCTGGGATCGGACCAGGCGTTCCGGCGCTTTGCGCGCCGGCTGGAGGCCGATGAGCACGTCGACTACGCGCCATTGCGAAAATTGGTGCAGCCTTATATTTTGCGGCGCATGAAGACCGACCGCCGCATCATTGCCGATCTGCCGGACAAGACGGAGCTCAAGGCTTACTGCACCCTGAGCCGGTTGCAGGCCAGCCTGTATGCGCAGGCAGTCGATGCCCTGGCCGAGCAGATTGCCACGCTCGACGGCATTGCCCGGCGCGGCGCCGTGCTGGCATTCCTGATGCGCTTGAAGCAGGTCTGCAATCATCCGTCCCAATGGCTGGGTGACGGCGGCTATGCGCCGGATGACAGCGGCAAGTTCGCCCGCCTGCGCGAGCTGGCCGAGGCGATCGACGCCCGTCAGGAAAAAATGCTGGTCTTTACCCAGTTCAAGGAAATGACCGCGCCCCTGGCAGCGTTTCTGGAAGGTGTGTTCGGGCGGGCCGGGCTGGTGCTGCATGGTGGCACGCCGGTCAAGATGCGCCAGGGTCTGGTCGACCGGTTTCAGGAAGAACTGGGGCCGCCATTTTTCGTGTTGTCGATCAAGGCAGGAGGCACCGGCCTGAACCTGACTGCGGCCGCGCATGTCGTCCATTTCGACCGCTGGTGGAATCCAGCGGTCGAAAATCAGGCCACCGACCGTGCCTATCGCATCGGCCAGCGAAAAAACGTGCTCGTCCATAAATTCATTTGCCGCGGCACGGTCGAAGAAAAAATCGACGCACTCATCGAGGCAAAGCAGGGTTTGTCCGATTCCCTGCTCGCCGGTGGTGGCGAAATAAAGCTGACCGAGATGAGCAACGAGGCCCTGCTGCAGATGGTCAGGCTCGATTTGAACAGTGCCATGGACGAACGTTGAAACGCTTAGCGAACTGTTTGGAAGGAACGGACCATGGAACATGACGGCGGTGGCTGGGCGCCCTACGTGCCGGTCGCGGAACGACGGGCCAAGGCAGCGCGCATGCTGGCGAAGTTGCGTAAAAAGGGCCGTATTTGCGAGCCGGTGACAATCGAAGGCCGCACCATCGCACGCAGTTTCTGGGGCAAGAAATGGTGCCTCAACCTCGAGTCCTACAGCGATTATGACAACCGGTTGCCACGTGGGCGTACCTATGTGCGCAATGGCTCGGTCGTGGACCTGCAGATCAGGGCCGGCGAGATCAGCGCGCTCGTGGCAGGTTCGGAAATCTATCAGACACAGATCACCGTCCATCCGCTTCCAGCCCCGCACTGGCGCGCCATCCTTGCCGAATGTGCAGGCAAGGTGGCCTCGCTGGTGGAGTTGTTGCAAGGCAGATTGTCGGATGCAGTGATGGACCTGGTCACGCGCCACGATACCGGATTGTTCCCGGCCCCGGAGCAGATCGATTTTCGTTGCAACTGTCCGGACTACAGTTCGATGTGCAAGCACGTCGCCGCTACCCTCTACGCTGTCGGCGCGCGCCTGGACCAGCAACCCGAGTTGCTGTTTTTGCTGCGCGGAGTCGATCCGCGCGAATTGATCGACCAGGCCGCCAGCATGTCGATCACGCATCTGCAGCCGACGGCGGATGCACTGCAGCAGATGGATGATGCCGGCCTGACGGCGCTGTTCGGCATCGACTTCGGCGAGCCGCCAGCATTTGGGGAAACCGACCCAACGGCAGCGACGTTGCCTCCCATCAAGAATACAGCGCCGAAGCGCCAGGCAAGGCAAAACGACACCGTCACCGCAGCTGCCCTGATCGCTCGCGGCATACCACGCCACATGGTGCAGAACTGGCTGCGCTGCGGCGTCTTGTCGCGCACGAACGAGCGCGGCAGTTATCGCAGCACCGCCCAGACCGAGGCACGCATCCTGGCCTATCTTCAACGGCGGTGAGCCGCTGCAGCCCGTGTTTGCCTGTGCCGGCACCCGGGCTTGAACACGCATGGACCATGCATGAAAGTGTTCTGGAACATCGAGAAAGACGTCCTGCGAAGCGCGGTTGGCGCTGTGAACAAGACGAAGCGGTAAGGTGTCCAGGGAGGCAAGCTCGCTGTCGATGCATTGTTAACGCGGCTTCAATGCGTAATGACATCCACAAATTCTGTTTGAACCACGTCTACATTCCGCTCAAGTTTATTGTTCCTCCATTGACTAACATCTTTGTGAAAGGAAAAAATCATGCGCGGAGTTGCCCAAATGACTCAATCTAGTTCACAGGCAAGTTCCTGTGGTGGTTGTTGCTGTTGCTGTTGTTGTTCCGGGGAGGAAGTCGGGTCGGGTAACGAACTGACATCTGGACAGGCCGCCAGCGCCGATCAACTTTCGCAAGATTTCAACGTTTCCACCGAGCCTGTCGCCAAGGCGTTATCGAAGCTCAATAAAGCAGCCAGTTCAAAACCGCCGGACGCCAACGCCATCGATGCGGCGATCGGCGAGTTGATGACGGCACTGTTTCCTTCTGGTGCCGGCACAATGCCTGATCAATCGGGAGCGGGATCGGACACCGGAGCGACTGGGACGCCCTCCGGAGTAGGGGCCGGAGCGACCGCCACGGCCTCCGGAGTGGACACCGGAGCGACTGGCACGCCCTCCGGAGTGGGCGCCGGAGCGACGGGCACGCCCTCCGGATCGGACACCGGAGCGACCGGCGCACCCTCCGGAGTGGACACCGGAGCGACCGGCACGGCCTCCGGATCGGACACCGGAGCGACCGACACCTCCTCCGGAATGGACACCGGAGCGACCGACACGGCAGACGGGCAGGCTTCGTCGAATTCGCAGTTTCTGGAACGCACCCGGCAATCCCTTGTTGATGCGGGTCTGGATCCCTCGATCATCGATCGGGTGATGTCTGAAATCGAGAATCGGATGAATAGTACGGGCTCGGCAAACGACTGCTGCTGCGGGGAAAGTCAAACCACAGGGCCGAACAGTCTGTCGGCCGAGGCGATTGCAGCCAATCCCGAACTGGCGCCCTATGCTGATGACATTGCCGAAGCCTCGCGGCAGACCGGCTTGGACCCCCTAATCATCGCGGCCATGATTCATTCCGCATCGGGCGGGGACCAGGGCGTCTCCAGCACCAACCCTGATGGTTCCACTGACGTTGGCCTGATGCGGATTTCGCAAGGCAGGCTCGGCAAGGACAATCTGAGCGAGGAAATGAAGGCAAAGATTTCGGCCGAAAACGGCAAGCCGTTCGATCAACTCGATGTGAGCAATCCGCACGACAATATCATTGCCGGTGCATGGCACATGAAACACTTCACCGAACAAGGCGGCGGGGATGTGGACAAAGGGCTCCGGTCATATCGTGGTGAAGGCGATCCACAATACGTTGAAAATATTCACTCTTATGCGTCCAACCTGGAAAACGGCCAGCCCATGACGAGCGGGAGCGGGACATCGGGCACAGACTCCGGAGTTGACCAGCCGACTACGGACGAGACCGGTACACAGAGCGAAAACAACGGCCAGGAAATAATCCCTCCTACTGGCTCGAACAGCCTGATTGCCAAGTCGATTGCAGGCAATCCCGAGCTGGAACCGTATGCGGACTTCATTGCCGAGGCCGCGCGTCAAACGGGCATCGACCCCATGATCATCGGGGGCATGATTCATGCCGAATCGCGCGGCAACCCTGCCACCTCAACGACGAATGGTGACGGCTCCAATGACGTAGGCCTGATGCAGATTTCGCAAGGCAGGCTAGGAAAAGACAATCTCAGCGCCGCGATGAAGGCAAGGATCCTGTCTGAAAACGGCAAGCCGTTCGATCAACTCGACGTCAGCGACCCGCGTGAAAACATCATCGCCGGTTCATGGCACCTGAAACACTTCCTTGAACAGAGCGGCGGGAACATGAACGACGCACTCGGATCATACGTCGGTCGCGATCCGCTTTACATTGGAAATGTGACCCGCTTCGCAATGGAACTGAAAACCGGCCAATCATTGACGAACGAGGCCGGGACGCCTTTCTAGCAGTTCAAACGATACGACCTGCAGTCGTACTTTTGCCGCCGATATCGCCTGGTCGATACCGGCGGCTTTGTTTGTTCAGGTACGACTTCCATGTTGCAATAAAAAATTCTTTACGCTCGTCCGACGATCGATGGAGCCGCCGGGAATCTACGCGGTCTTTGCGCCTGCAGGCGCAAAGCCGCTCCGGCAGCGGCACGCATGCGTGCCGAAACCCTGCCTGCGCCCCGCGTCCAGGGTAACGGAAAACACGAGTTCGATGCCCAACGCCCAACACCAATTAAAAAGCCATCCTCGCGGATGGCGTTTTAATTGGTGGAGGCGGCGGGAATCGAACCCGCGTCCAGAAGCACTCTACAGACAGTTCTACATACTTAGCGCTATCATTTAATTTAACCGGTATGCCGCGGACGCGCACGCTGCATACAAACGAGTCACCTATTATTTGGTCAACTGCCAAGTGACCCGGCAAAAGACGATTCCCTGTGAATGACTCTACTGCTGTTGCCAGCCCACCCCAGGGAAGAAGTGGTGTAGAGCTAACCGGTTATTAAGCGGCTAGTGCGTACGAGTTATCGTTTGCAGTTAAGTTTTTTCTGGTTGTATTTACGAGGTGACCAGCCCTCGGTATGCCCTGCGCTGCTTTGCAACCCCTGTCGAAACCAGGTCGCCCCCGTAGCAGAACTTTGATTGTAGCGCATCCGCGCCCAGCCCGATACCTGTCCCTACGGCTGCTGCTGTGATCGCGCGGCGACGCCACGTGCGAGCTCACTCAACATCGCGTCCCGTTCGGCTGGATTGCGATAGGCCAGGATGTCGCTCAAGAGCGCTTGGTATTGCAGGGACAGCTCCGATGGCAAGCGGGCGATGCCGGCTTGCAAATCAATCAATTGTTGGGTTTTCTGTTTCGACAAGGCGGCCACCTGCTGTTCGAATTCGAGCCCGATCGACGTCTGCGCGAGCGATTTCCAGGAGCGGGCCCCGCGAGAATCGGGTTTCTGCTGCCGGTTCCCGCCGTTATCGTTGTCCTCCAGCATCTTCAAAATGCCGAGCGGCTGTTTGCGTTCGTGCGCAAGTGATATGACTTGTCCAAGGTTCGATCGGTCGTTGGGCTTAACAGAAGGGGGCGATGGCAAAGTGGTCGGTCTGGCATTTCCGCTTGAGGGCATTCCCGGTAAAGCGTCGCTTTGCAAAAACTGTCTGATTAATGGCCCATCTCCGCTGGATGGTGCTTTCCAGCCAAACAGAGTCTGCAATCGGTTGCGTATCGAAGGCCGGCTTGACGAACCGGCCGAGGCATTTGGGTCGGCTGCAATGGGCTTGATTTGCAGCGCGTCGGCCAAATTGTCCGATGAGGCCGGACTGCCGTTGCCAGGTCGTAGCGGTGGAATCGGGCCAACCATCGGAGGTCCTTTAACAATCGTGACAGCTGTGCGCATAACGTTCCACGGGTCCGGGACTGAGGCAA
>JAYUWF010000094.1:0-19901 GCA_043753685.1 Herminiimonas sp. | reverse complement strand
AGAACGGTCGCAATGGCCGCCGTCAGGGTCGTCTTGCCATGGTCAACGTGGCCGATCGTGCCGACGTTCACGTGCGGTTTGGTCCGCTCGAATTTACTTTTTGCCATTTTGGACTCCTAACGATTTGAAGAAAATGTTCAGGCACACGCCCGACCGTCTTGTGCCAGTTTCTGGCATCGCCTTGACCTCGGCGCTGTTGCTAACGATGTTGCTAAAACTGCAGTCAACGAATTCTGGTGCCCTTTACGTGGATTGAACACGTGGCCTCTCCCTTACCAAGGGAGTGCTCTACCACTGAGCTAAAAGGGCATTTTTGGATCAGTGCCTTGCGGCCCAATCGGCTTTAAATTTTGCTTCCGGCGCTGCTGTTATTGCTGTTATTCCCGTTACTGCTGGAGCGGGTGAAGGGAATCGAACCCTCGTCATAAGCTTGGAAGGCTTCTGCTCTACCATTGAGCTACACCCGCGAGGGTTACCACTTCAATCGCCTACCCTTGAAACTCTTCGACTTCCTGTACCACACCGTTGCTTGCCGCTGCCTGACTGCCCTTGCTACCGCGCGGCACTCGGTAACTGCCGAGGCTGCGTATTCGCTGCGGTCTTGGTGGAGGGGGCTGGATTCGAACCAGCGTACTCGTAAGAGGGCAGATTTACAGTCTGCTGCCATTAACCACTCGGCCACCCCTCCGCAGGGAACCCCAAACTATAGTGGAGTCACTTCAGATTGTCAACAGTCCTCACGGGCCAATCTTGCATACAAGGTGCGCGGACGCCCGGCAACGATCCAGCCCGGTCGCGCCCACGATGCAAAACGACACATTGCCGGCGCAACCGTTACCATGGAATGGTTTTTGCGCCATCCGGCGCCGCCCTTTCCACGGATACCATGACCGGCACGCCTCGCATCCTGATCCTGTTTGCTCACGCCATGCCGCATACCTCAAGGGTCAATGGCGCCTTGGCCGCAGCTGCACGCAACCTGCCCAATGTCACCCTGCACGACCTATACGAAACTTATCCCGATTTCCACATCGACGTTGCGCGCGAGCAGGCCATGCTGGAAGCAGCCGACCTGATCGTGTTCCAGCATCCGATCCAGTGGTACGGCATGCCGGCGCTGTTGAAGGAATGGGTCGACGTCGTGCTGGAAGCCGGTTGGGCCTACGGCAAGGACGCGACGGCGCTGATAGGGAAGGGTTTCCTGCTGGCCGTGACCACTGGCGGCGCGCTCGATACCTATCAGGAAACCGGGCCGCATCGCTATCCGTTTGCCGACTTCCTGCCGCCGTTTCGCCAGACGGCGCAATTCTGCGGCATGCGCTGGCTGCCGCCGCTGATTCTGCACGGCGCCCATCAAGCCGATCAAGAGACGGTCGATGCCCATGTCGGACGGTATGTGCAGCTGTTGTCGACCTATCCGGCGTGGGCTCGGGAACAGCTGGCCGCCTCATTCCCGGCAATTTCTCAAGATCAACTCGATTAAGCCAGGCCATCATGGAAAACAGTTTGCTGGTCAATGCACTGGTCTACCTGGTCGCCGCCGTGATTGCGGTGCCGATTGCCAAGCGCCTGGGACTCGGCGCCGTCCTTGGCTACTTGTTGGCGGGCATGGCGATCGGGCCTTGGGGACTGCGCCTGATCGACCGGGTCGACGACATCCTGCATTTCTCGGAATTCGGGGTCGTACTGCTCCTGTTCCTGATTGGGCTGGAACTCGATCCGAAGCGCTTGTGGTCGATGCGCAAGCCGATCTTCGGTTGGGGCGGCGCCCAGGTGGGCGCGGTGACCGGATTGCTGTTCTGCGCCGCTCTGCTGCTGGGCCTGGACTGGCGCGCGGCGCTGATTGCAGCGTTGGGGCTGTCGCTGTCGTCAACGGCGATCGCGCTGGCGACTCTGGGCGAGCGCAACCTCATGAAAACCCCGGCCGGCACCGCCGGATTCGCAATCCTGCTGTTCCAGGACATCGCCGCCATTCCAATGATCGCGATCGTGCCGTTGCTGGGCGGCGTAGGTGCCGCTGGCGACGGCGGCTGGCTCGGCGCCGTCAAGGTCATCAGCGTGATCGCAGCATTGATCGTCGGCGGGCGCTTCCTGATCCGCCCGGTCATGCGCATCATCGCCAAGACCGACATGCGCGAAATCTTTACCGCCTTCGCACTGCTGCTGGTGATCGCCATCGGCCTGTTGATGCAGATGGTCGGCATGTCGATGGCGCTGGGCACCTTCATGGCCGGCGTGCTGCTGGCCGATTCGGAATACCGGCATGCGCTGGAGTCGGACCTGGAACCGTTCAAGGGGCTGCTGCTGGGGTTGTTCTTCATTGCAGTGGGCATGTCGGTCGACTTCGGCGTGTTCCTGGCACAGCCGCTGATGATCCTCGGACTGGTACTCCTGTTCCTGACGCTGAAGACCGGTGCGCTTTATGCGCTGTCACGCATGTTCGACATACCGCGTCCGCAACAGACCCTGTTCGCATTCCTGCTGTCTCAAGGGGGCGAATTTGCCTTCGTCGTCTTCGGAGCGGCCGCGACGGCAGAAATCTTCAGCAAGGAAGTTGCCTCGATCCTGGTGGTGGTGGTGGCGCTGTCGATGGTCATCACGCCCTTGCTGCTGCTGGTAGACGACTACCTGATCGCGCCGATCTTCCGCAAGCTCAAGAATCGCCCGGACGATGCCATCGACGCCCAGGAAAACCACGTCATCATCGCCGGCTTCGGCCGTTTCGGCCAGATCGTCGGCCGGCTGTTGAACGCCAACCAGATCAAGCTGACGGTGCTCGACCACGATCCCGACCAGATCGACTTGTTGCGCGCCTTCGGCTTCAAGGTGTTCTATGGCGACGTCACCCGCGCCGACCTGCTGCATGCCGCCGGCGCCGCCAAGGCGCAGGCGCTGGTGGTGGCGATCGACGACGTCGAAGACAGCCTGGCGCTGGTGGACGCCGTGCGGCGCGAGTTTCCCGACCTGCCGATCCTGGCGCGGGCGCGCAATGTCTCGCATTACTACGATCTGATGGATCGCGGCGTGACGGTGCTGGAACGGGAAACCTTCGAGGCAGCGCTGCAGCTCGGTCGCCAGGTGCTGCAGACTCTGGGCTTCGGCGCCTACAGGGCGCGGCAGGCGGCGATGAAATTCCGCGCGCACAACATTGCATCGCTGCTGGCGGTTTATCCGTTCTATCGAGACCAGGAGCGGCGCGTTTCCATGGCCAAACAGGCGCGTGACGAGTTGACGGAAATGTTCGCGCGCGACGCCGACGTGATGCAGCGCGAACGGCCGCAGGGCTGGGACTGAAGCGTCTGGTTCGTCGGTGCAATGCCGGACTGGACCCAATCCATTTTCCAATTGAAAACGGGATGACGCAATCACTTGCGGCATCCCGTTTTTGATCGCTGATCGCCTTACGCGAAAGGCAATCAGTCCTCAGTCGATTACCAGATCAGCACCCGCTCTTCCGGCTTCAGATACATCTGGTCCCCTTCCTTGACACCGAACGCGCTGTAAAAGCCGGGTTGGTTCTTCAGGGTGCCGTTACCGCGGAACTGGCTCGGCGAGTGCGGATCGGTCTTGATCAGCACGATCGATTGCGCTTCGCGTGCCTTGCCGCGCCAGACCTGGGCCCATCCGAGGTAGAGGCGCTGTTCGCCCGTCAAGCCATCGATCTTTCGCGCCGGCTTGCCGTTCAGGGACAACTGGTAAGCCTTGTAGGCGATCGCCAGACCCGAATTGTCGGCGATGTTTTCACCCAGGGTCAGAGAACCGTTGACGAAGTAACCTGGCACCGGGCTGAAGCGGTCGTACTGCGCCACCAGCGCCTTGGTCTTGACGGCAAACTTTTCGTGGTCTTCCCTGGTCCACCAGTCACGCAGATTGCCGAGTTCGTCGAACTGGCTGCCCTGGTCGTCGAAACCGTGGCTGATTTCATGACCGATGACGGCGCCGATGCCGCCATAGTTGACCGCATCGTCGGCCTTGGCATCGAAGAATGGCGGCTGCAGAATCGCGGCCGGGAACACGATTTCATTTTTCTGCGGGTTGTAATAGGCATTGACGGTTTGCGGCGTCATGCCCCATTCGGCGCGGTCGATCGGCTTGCCCAGCTTTGCCATCTGGCGCTCGTAATCGTGGACCGCGATGCGCTGCACGTTGCCGACCAGGTCGTCCTTGTCGATGGCCAGCTTGCTGTAGTCGCGCCACTTGCTCGGATAGCCGATCTTCGGTGCGAAGGTGGCCAGTTTTGCCTGCGCTTCCCTTTTGGTTGCCGGACTCATCCAGTCGAGCGTGTCGATGCTCTGCTTGTAGGCCATCAGCAGATTGGCGACCATTTTTTCCATGCGCGCCTTGTTCTCGGGCGGGAAGTACCTTTCGACATACAGCTTGCCAAGGATTTCGCCGATACCGCCTTCGACCAGGCGCACGCCACGCTTCCATTCCGGCTCGTTGGCCGGCACGCCACGCAGGACGCCGCTGTAGAACGCGAATTCCCGTTCGACATCCTGGGTGCCAAGGAAGGTGGCATAGCGGTTAATCAGATGCCAGCGGAGGTACGCCTGCCAGACCGGCAGCGGCGTGTCCTGCATGATTTTGGCAAAGCCGGTGAAATAGCTGGGCTGGCGCACGATCACGTAATTCACCGCCATCGAAATCCCGGCCGCGTCTTGATACGCCTTCCAGTCGAACCCCGGGGCCAGTTGTTCCAGCTGGGCCAGGCCGAGCTTGTTGTAGGATTTGACCGGATCGCGGTTCTCGACCTTGCTCCACTGCACATGCGCCAATGCGGTTTCCAGCGCCAGAACATCGCGCGCGCTGCCTGCGGCATTGGTATCGCCACTCTGCGCCAGGCTGGCTTCGATCAGCGCCTGGTACTTGACGCGCGCATCCTTCAGCTTGGCATCGTCGTCCTTGAGATAATAATCGCGGTCCGGCAGACCGAGTCCACTTTGCGCCATGATGACGGCGTACTTGGTGGCGTCGCGGCCATCCTGCGATACACCCATGCCGAACGGCGCATTCACACTGACCTTGTTGAAATACGCGATCAGGGCCGGCAATTGCTTCTTGTCCTGCATCGCGGCGATGCGGGCCATGTCTGGCGCCAGCGGTGCGCGGTCGAGCATATTCCGGCGCGCCTGGTTCATGAAACTGGCGTACAGGTCGCCGATTTTTTGCTGGTCGCTGCCGACGGCGCGGTTTGGCGCGGCGTTGGCCGCATCGATCAGTTCGCGCAAGCGTGGCAAAACATTTTCGCGCAGCTCGTCGAAGGAACCCCAGCGCGCCTTGTCTACCGGGATTTCGACTTTTTTCAGCCAGCCGCCATTGACGTATTCATAAAAATCATCCTGGGCGCGCACGGCGGTATCGCGGTTGCTCATGTCGATGCCGGAGGTCGGGCCGGCGGCAGACGGTACGCCGGCAGCCATTGCGCCGCTGGCGGCCAGGGCAGCCGTGGCGGCCAACAATTGTCGTTTTATTGAAGTCACAGGTCGCATCCGTTTCAAGACGATGTCAAGAGACCGGCCGCGACAGAATTGCGCTGCCGTTCAGGCATACGCCGGATTTCTCCGGCGCGGCCCAACGGTAATTGCGAAGTGTTGAAAAGTCAATTAGCGGCTGCCGTTGCCATGAAGTCGAGGGCAGCAGCTGCCAGTTGAGCTAGAAATGCAGAGGCCGAGTTCGCCGTTAAGCCGCGACCTGCTTGATGCCGTACTTGCGAGCGATGACCTGATACAGCTCGGCCAGGGGCGCCAGGCGCGGATTGGTGGGATCGAGGCGGCGCGCGCTATCGATGTAGGCACGGGCCTGCTCGCCCAGCTTGCCCTCCCAGCCCATGTTTTCCAGGCATTTCAGGACGGCGATCGCGGCATTGAAGACGACCTGCGGATTGTCGGGCAGTTTATGCACCGCTTCGGTCATCAATTCGACCGCGCCGCGATAGTCGCCCAGCTTGGCTTTTTCGGCGCCGGCCGACACCAGTTCGACCACGCGGCGCCGGCTTTCCTTCGACACGCTGTCGGCCAGATCCTGGCGCCCGGCCTGCTCGAAGATGCGCATGGCTTTGCTCAGCGCCCGATTGTCGGTGGCGTTGCTCATTACTTCCAGCATGACTTCGGTGGCGCCGGCTTCCATGTCGTGCGCCAGGCAGCTTTTGGCCAGCATCATCTTCATGTCTGAGGAAATACCGGCGCTGCCGCGGCAGGCTTCGACTGCCTTGCCCAGCTCCTCGACCGCGCGCGCGGTGTCGCCGGTATGCGCATGCACCATGCTGGCCGAAAGTGCCCGGCAGGTGTCGCCCTTGGGCGTGCCGGCCATAGTCTTGTCGAGATCGCGAATCACGGTCGCAGCTTGTTGGGTGGACCCCTTGCTGACCAAGGTACGCACCAGGCGCACATGATCCTCGGGATCGCGGAATTCGGAAAAACGGGCTTTGCTCACCACCAGGCTGAGGGCTCTTTCGGCGGTGTCGTTGTCACCGGTCTCCAATGCGATTTCGCCCAGCTTGCGCAGCCGCCGCACCGCATGTGGCGAGATTGCCACGGCCTCGGCCAGCACCGCCTGCGCACGCGGCAATTGGCCGTTGGCTTCATGGGTTTTTGCCAGCCAGTCGTAAGCGTCGAGGAACTTGCGATTTTGATCGACCAGGGATGAAAGCAGCGATTCGGCTTCCTCCAGCCGATTTTGCATGAACAGCGTTTTCGCCAGGCCGAGCCGGGCCCAGGCCACTGCCCGCAACTCGAAGAGTTGGGTATAGATGGGTTCGGCGATTGCAGGCTCGCCCAGCGTCACGTGCAACTCGCCCCGCAAGCGCATGAAGTCGAGCGCATAGCGGCTTTCGCGCGCTTCGCCGGCCAGGCAGGCTGCGACTGCTTCGCGCAGACTGCCGTGCTCCATCAATTGGTAGATCGGCAGGAACAGCGAACGCCGCTCGACCGCACGGCTGATCCGATCGAGCAGAATGTCGGCGGTAAACGGCTTGAGGATGTAATCGGTCGGCGCCAGTTCGGCGGCGCTGACGACTTTTTCATAGCTGCGCTCGGCGGTCACCATGAAGAACACGGTGGCGAGCGAAATCAGATTATTGTGCCGCAGGTCTTCCAGCAACTGCTGGCCGTCCTGGCCGTCGCCGAGATCGTATTCGCACAGGATGATGTCGTAGGCTTTCGCCTTCAGCGGCCGGATCGCGGTGCCGGAGCTGATGGCATGCTCGATCTTGCTGATGCCGCACAGATTCAACATGTTGTGCATGCTGCTGCGCATGCCGGCATGGGGCTCGATCAGCAGTACGGTCAGGGCGGCAAAGGCGGTCATGGGCCTGATAATGTTGGGCGTGTTGTTATTCTCATCACGTTTTCGCAATTGGCCGGTCCCGGCGGTGCGATTTGACGCTCCCACATATTACGGCAGGTTTTTGTAAAAAGTGAAATAAAGCAACTTGTTGGGTTGGTAGGGTGCGCCTCGCGCAACAGTGTGGTTGCAGCCAATCGTTGTGTTCAGGCCTGCCGTCACCATCCCGAGCGTCACTGCAGGAACTCGGCAATCACGAATGCCAGGATCGACACGATCAAGGTCGAGCCGAACGGCAAGCAGACCACGCGTCCGAACGCCTTGAAGGAGAAATCGCCGGGAACACGACCGATGCCCAGGCATTGCAGCCATGGCAGCAGCAACGGGAACACCGTCAGCGCGATGAAGATCACGACCACCCAACGAATCATGCGGCGCCTTGCGAGAGTGTGAACATGCGGGAAATCGAAGCTGGCCGATGGCGGCTGCGCTGCAATGCATTCTAGAGCACTTGGCGAAATGCTCTACGTGCTCTAGCGAAACCAGCGCATGGCGAGAAAAAGGATCAGCGACAGCAGGATGGTGGAGGCAAACGGCAGCAGGTAGGTCTTGCCGAACAACCGCAAGCGGAAGTCGCCCGGCAGGCGGCCGATCCCGAGCTTTTCCAGCCATGGCAGGGCCGCGGAAAACACCACCAGGGCGATGAAGATCGTCAGCAGCCAGCGAAACATGACGCGCTTCTCCGCTGGTAGCCGAGCAACCTCATCCGGTGTGGCGGGCGCGAATGCCCTCGCCGAAACCGGCCGGTAGGCTGACTTCGGTACCGACCACCAGCACCTTGAACAGCTCGCCCATTTCGGCGGTAGAGGTCAATTTCTGCACGGCGTTGGCGCGCGGCAGGTAGCGCAGCTTGTCTTCCAATGGCGTTCGCAGCAACAGGTCGCCGATGCCGGCATCGATCAGGAAGCGCGCCTGGTTCATGTAGCCCAGCATTTCCAGGCCGCGGTCGATCGCCGCTTGGGCGATCGCCGAGAAATCGACGTGCGCGGTGATGTCCTGCAAACCCGGCAAATAGAAAGGGTCGTCGTGGGCGTGATGGCGGTAGTGGCACATCAGGGTGCCCTGCGCGCGTTGCGGGAGGTAGTACTCGTGGTTTGGAAAACCGTAGTCGATCAGCATCGCGGCGCCGCCGAAACCGGTTTCGCGATGGCCGCCGCGCAGCATGTCGGCCACCGAATGCATGAAGCCGATGGCGGTCGGATGGACTTCGGTCAGGTAGCCGACCGGCAGCAGGTCGGCGTCGGCGATCTGCGCCAGAATGGTCGGATCGACCGGCCGGTCGCGATAGACGAAGTGCTTGTTCGACAACCCGATGCCGCGCTCCTTCCAGCCGGTGTCGGTCTTGACGACCAGGTGCACCGGCATGGCGTCCAGGACTTCGTTGGCCACCACCAGCCCGGAAAATGCAGCCGGAAGCGTATCGATCCACTGCACCTGCGGAAAACCGCGCAGCGTCTGGCGCTGGCGCGCACGCAATTCGGCCGAGACTTCGACAATGGTGTAACGATGCACCGGCACGCCCTGGGCCGACAGTTCGGAGAGGATGTCCTGCGCCAGCTTGCCGCTGCCGGCGCCGAACTCCATGATCTGCGGCGCACTCTGCGCCAACAGCTTGGCGGCCACTTGGGCGACGGCCTGGCCGAAAAGCGGCGTGATTTCCGGCGCGGTTGTAAAATCGCCGTCTTTGCCGAGTTTTGCCGCGCCACCGCTGTAATAGCCGACCTCTGGTGCGTACAGCGCCAGCTCCATGTAGCGGGCAAAGGAAATCCAGCCGGACTTGTGGCGGATGTCGTTGGCGATCAGGGTGTGCAGTGCGCGCGAGGCAATCAGCGCGTCGAAGGAAGGTTCGGGCAGTTGCAGTTGCATGGCTCTATTGTAGTGAATATCGGTATCTAAGTTGTAAACAAGTGCAGCACCGGTAGGACGCGCGCTGCCGGCATGCGGCAAGCGCATGGCCGAACCAGCCACCCATCCGGTGATGCAGATCTTGCGCCAAGAACATTCGAGAATCGTGGGTCCAACAGGCATATGACTGCAGTCCATCAAAAAGATGCAAAGAAAGTTGCATTGGTTACCGGCGCTGGCCGCCGGCTTGGCCGGGCGATCGCACTCGACCTGGCGAAATCGGGCTGGGATATTGCCGTCCACTACGGCAAGTCCGGCGCCGATGCGCAGGAAACAGTCGCCAAGATCCAGGCGCTGGGAAGGCGCGCGCTGGCGCTGCAATGCGACCTCGACGATGCGACCGCCACCAGCGCTCTGGTGCGGCGGGCAATCGCCGGACTCGGGCCGCTGACGTGCCTGGTCAACAATGCCTCGCGCTTCGAATTCGACAGTGCGGCGGATTTTTCGGCCGAAATGCTGGAGCGCCACATGCGCACCAACCTGACGGCCCCTGTCCTGCTGGCGCAAGCGCTGCATGCAGCCACACCGACGGGCAGTCAGGCAGTGGTGATCAACCTGCTGGACCAGAAACTGTTCAACATGAATCCGGATTTTTTGTCCTATACCTTGTCGAAGGCTGCGCTGCAGTGCGCCACCACGATGCTGGCGCAAGCATTGGCGCCGACGGTGCGGGTGGTGGGCGTTGCGCCAGGCATCACGCTGGTTTCGGGCGATCAGAGCGAAGCAGGTTTTGCCAAGGCGCATACCGCGACGCCGCTGGGACGTTCGAGCACGCCACACGACATTGCCGCGGCAGTAAGTTATCTTGCATCATCGAGCGCCATTACCGGCACCACCCTGGTGGTCGATGGCGGTCAGCATTTGATGGCATCGCCGCGCGACGTCATGTTCCTTGCCAGCTGAAGAAGTCGCTGGCTTTTCCGATTCCGTTGTTCATCCGTCCAAAAAGCGAGACCGCCATGCTCTCTACCCTGTCCCACCCTGCCCTGATCGATTGCCGCCGCCTGTTTCTGAAGAATTACGAAGTGCTGATCAACATCGGCGTGCATGAATTCGAGAAGAAGGGCGAGCAGCGCATCTTGATCAACGTCGACCTGTTCATTCCGCTGTCGCTCTCGACGCCCAAAGACGATCATCTGGAAGAAGTGGTGGATTACGACTTCATCCGCACCACCATTGCCAAGCGCATGGCACAGGGGCATATTCACTTGCAGGAAACACTTTGCGACGACATCGTCGCCGTCATGCTGGCCCATCCGAAAGTGCGGGCTGCGCGGGTGTCGACCGCCAAACCCGATGTCTATCCGGATTGCGAAGCGGTCGGCGTGGAAGTCTTCCAGATCAAGGCAGCTGTCGCATGAATGCATTGACCGATTTATTGGCGCCCGCCGGCGCCATCGGCGTGCGCCAGGCCGAGAAAATCGCGCATGAAAACAACAAGCTGCACAAGCGCCTGTGCCGCCAGGTCGGGCAGGCCATCGGCGACTTCAACATGATCGAAGCCGGCGACCGGGTGATGGTCTGCCTGTCCGGCGGCAAGGACAGCTATGCCTTGCTCGACATCCTGCTGACGCTGCGCCAGCGCGCGCCGATCGATTTCGACATCATCGCGGTGAACCTGGACCAGAAACAGCCGAATTTTCCAGCCGAAGTGTTGCCTGCCTATCTGACCAGGCTGGGCGTGAAGTTTCATATCGAAAATCAGGATACCTACAGCATCGTCAAGCGCGTGGTCGAAGAGGGGAAAACCACCTGTGCCCTGTGCTCCCGCCTGCGGCGCGGCATTTTGTACCGGGTGGCGGATGAACTCGGCGCGACCAAGATTGCGCTGGGTCACCATCGAGACGATATCCTGGAGACGTTCTTCCTGAACATGTTCTTCGGCGGGAAACTGAAAAGCATGCCGCCGAAGCTGCAATCCGACGACGGAAAGCACATCGTGATCCGGCCGCTGGCCTACGTCAAGGAAGCCGATACCAGCCGCTACGCCGACATCAAGCAGTTCCCGATCATCCCCTGCGACCTGTGCGGCAGCCAGGAAAACCTGCAGCGCAAGCAGATCAAGGCGATGCTGCGCGAGTGGGACAAGAAGTCGCCGGGCCGGGTCGACAGCATCTTCGCCTCCCTGTCGACGGTGGTACCGTCGCACCTGCTGGACCGCAACCTGTTCGGTTTTCAGGGTTTGCAGGTCACTGGCGCTGCCGTGGCCGAGGGCGACATCGCTTTCGACGAAGAACCGTGTTCGACGCCGGCGACGCTGCCGGGGGTGATCGGGCTGCGTCCGGTCGACTGATCGAGCGCATTTTGGTTGCGCCATTGCCGTTTTAACGTTTCAAAACAGAACGTTAAGCTGAAATTATGCAACCCTTTGTAATCGCCGTCGCCACTTGTTCCGTTGATGCGTTGTAATGTCGTGGCATCGCCTCGCGGTGCATGACTGGATAACGCCATGCTAACTTCTACTTCGTCTGCTCCGTCTCCTTCATTCTTATCATCTCACTGGCTCCAGCGCGCGCGCAAACTGCTGCTTGGGCTCTGCTGCAGCCTTCTTAGCCTTGCCGCGCTGGCCGATCCCTCGGCACGTGTCGGCCGGATCGCCTACCTGGAAGGCGACGTGCAGTTCCGCGCCGGCGAACAGGCCGATGCGGCGCAGGCCTCGGTCAACTGGCCGCTGACCAGCGGCAACCGCATTACCACCGCGCCGAATGCCCGGACCGAGATCCGGGTCGGTTCCAGCGTGATCCGCCTGGCTGGCCAATCCGAATTGCTGATCACCGCCCTGGACGACAATCGGCTGGCGCTGTACCTGCCCTATGGCAGCGCGACCGTGCGTATCCGAAATGCCGAGACAGCGCGCGAATTCAGCCTGCAAACGCCGCAGGGCCAGGTCAGCTTGCTGCAACCGGGACGCTTTCGGATCGACGCCGGGCGCAACGCGCCGACCACCAGCCTGCATGTGATCGACGGCGCGGCGCGCTTCGATACCCCGCAATGGAGCCAGGGCGGCGAGCCTGCGTTGATCGTGGCTGCTGGCTCCCGCCTGGATAGCAACAACGGTTTCAGCCAGATCACCAGCCTGCGCATGCCGGCTGCCAATGACGGTTTCGACGGCTGGAGCCTGGCGCGCGACCGCAACGATGACCGCGCGCAGTCGGTACGCTATGTCTCGGCCGAAACCACTGGCTACGAAGAGCTGGATCGCAACGGTGTGTGGCGCACCACGGCCGACTATGGCCCGGTCTGGACACCGACGGTGGTGACCGCAGATTGGGCGCCCTACCGGTACGGACGCTGGCTGTGGGTGGCGCCGTGGGGCTGGACCTGGGTCGACAATGCGTCGTGGGGCTATGCGCCGTCGCATTACGGGCGCTGGGTGTCGATCGACAATCGCTGGTGCTGGGCGCCGGGCGCGGTGGTTGCGCGGCCGGTCTGGGCGCCGGCCGTGGTTGGCTGGCAGAGCGGCGTGAACTTCACCGTATCGAGCTGGTCGCAACGCCCGCCCGTGACTGGCTGGTTTCCGCTGGCACCGAGAGAGGTGTATGTGCCGTCGTATGCCGTATCGCGTACCTACGTCGAGCGGGTCAACATCACCCACGTCACGAATGTCACCCAGATCAATAATTTCTATCGCGGTCGTGATGACGACCGCAATCATGCGAATTATCGTTATCGTGCCATGGCCAACGGCGTGACGCCGGTGGCCGCGCTGCCCGCATCGATCGGCGCGGCCGGCGCAGCGCAACCGCGTCAGTCCGACGCACGGCATCCGGCGGCGCAGTTCATGACTGCGCCAGGCACTGCAGTCACGCAATCGGCCGTGACGGCGGCGCCGGCGCCGGTGACGATGCCCGCGCCAGGCCGTCTTCATCCGGATGGTCAGCATTTCGATCGTCCTGGCGAATTCTTGCGCGAGCGCCAGCAGGTGCCGCAAGTGCCCAAAACGCCGCCGCAGGCACTCGAGCCGCCGCACCGCGAACAATCGGGGAATGCAGAGCATGCGGCCCGGCGCATGCAGCAACCGCCGACAGCGGGTACGGCGGCCGCGCCCGCCGGCATGCCCCCGGTTCCAGTCCGGATGCCGCCTCCCGCGCCCGTGGCAGCTCAACCGACTCCCTCGCCGTCACCGGCCGAACACCATCCGGAGCGAGGCGGCCGTGGTCATCGCGACGAGCAGCGGGCAGCGATGTCGGCAGCGTCGGCGCCGGTTCCACCACCCTCAGCCGCCCAACCGCCACGACCCGCGGCGCCCCCGCCTGTCAGGCCCGCGCATCCGGAGCATCGCGAACAACGCGAAGCACATGCGCAACGCGCACCGCACGAGCGCAACGATGGGAAGGAACGGCGCTAAGGTCCTGCACTGTTAGAACCGAGCACTCAGCCTTCAGTTGCGCGCCAACGCACTGAAGTCATCGATCCACTGCTGCGCGCGCGCCACCGCCTTGGCGCGCTGCGCCGGCGTGGTGGGATTGATGATCACCTGCGTCATCTGCAGGTTGGCTTCCTGCAGCCGCTCGAAGAATTCCTTGCGCTCGGGCGTCGCGCCCCGGTCCCCGTCGTGTTTCAGGTAATCGGCGATGAGCCGGGCCGATTGTTCGCGGCTGGTTTTTTCGGTTTGTATCCGCTGTAACACCGTGATGAGCGCCGTCTGGCGCCGGATGCGATCGGCCAGTGCCCATTCGGGATTAACCGACCTGCTGTTGGCGGCTGCGCGGATCGTAGCTTCCTGCTCGGCACTGAAGTCGCCGAACCAGTATTCAGCCTGCTCCAGTATCTTCTTGAAGCGCTTATGCTCGCGCTCTTCTACGTCACCGCGCATGAACTCCTTGCGGTATTTTTCGTTGTTCGAATTGAATTTTTTCTGCAGGTGGGTCAGTTGGGCTGGTTGCAGCGAGCGCGCCAGATCGGCCAGGGCCGGCGCTGCCTGGTCGGTCATGCGGTGCAGCCGCTGGAAAATGTCGGCGCTGTCACGGTTCAGGTCGGCCAGGGTGACCGGAGTGACCGAAACGACATTGCGCTGCATGCGGCTTTGCGCGGATCGCAGCCACTGAATGTAGTCGGGCAGCTGGGTCTTGCGATGCCAGGCGAACAGCGCAGTCAGCTCATCCTTTACCACTGCCGACTGTTCCGGCGTGAAGTCGACATAGCCATCGAGCCACCAGTAGGACAGGGTTTCTCCATTGCTGTAGGCCAGCCGCGCGGTGCCGCAACTGTTGAGCATCATCGCCACGCCAAAAACTGCAATGATTTTCAGGAAAGTCAGAATGGTGCGGTACATGCTCATGCTAAACTTTTGTATCATTCCAACGAAGCTTCCATGAATATTGTCATTCTCGCAGCCGGCATGGGAAAGCGCATGCAATCTGCGCTGCCGAAGGTACTGCATCCCCTGGCCGGCAAGGCTCTGCTCTCGCATGTGGTCGATACGGCCCGCACGCTTTCCCCCACCAGTCTGTGCATCGTCTACGGACACGGCGGCGATGCGGTGCCGACCCTGCTGAAAGCCGATGACCTGTCCTTCGCCCTGCAGGAGCCGCAACTCGGCACCGGCCACGCCGTCATGCAGGCGCAGGCCCATCTGGCCGATGATACCCCGACCCTGGTCCTCTACGGCGACGTGCCGCTGACGCTGGCCGGTTCGCTGCAGCGGTTGATTGCCAGCGCAGGCAACGACAAGCTGGCGATCCTGACGGTCACCCTGCCTGACCCGACCGGATACGGCCGCATCGTGCGCGAGGGCGGCAAGATCGTGCGCATCGTCGAGCAAAAGGATGCAACGCCGGCGGAGCTGGCGATCTGTGAAGTCAATACCGGCATCATGGTGGCGCCCACCGCCCGCTTGAAGCAATGGTTGTCCACGCTATCGAACAAGAATGCGCAGGGCGAATATTATCTGACCGATATCGTCGCCCGTGCCGTGGCCGATGGCGTCGAGGTCGCATCGGCGCAGCCCGAGGCCAGCTGGGAAACGCTGGGCGTGAACAGCAAGGTGCAGCTGGCCGAACTGGAACGGATTTTCCAACGCAACCTCGCCAATGCCTTGCTCGAGCAAGGGGTGACCCTGGCCGACCCGGCCCGCATCGACATTCGAGGCAGCCTGACCTGCGGGCTCGATGTCAGCATCGATGTCGGATGCGTCTTCGAGGGCAACGTGCACTTGGCCGATGGCGTCACGGTCGGCGCCAATTGCGTGATTCGCAATGCCAGCATCGGTGTGCAGACAGCGGTCAAGCCGTTCTGCCACATCGAAGATGCCCGGGTCGGCGGCAACGTCCAACTAGGTCCGTACGCACGCTTGCGTCCGGGGACCGAACTGGCCGACGGTGTCCACGTCGGCAACTTCGTCGAAGTCAAGAACAGCCAGATCGGCACCGGCAGCAAGGCCAATCACCTGGCCTATATTGGCGACACCACGGTAGGCGCCCGCGTGAACATCGGCGCCGGCACCATCACCTGCAATTACGACGGCGTCAACAAATTCCGCACCGTGATCGAAGACGACGTCTTCATCGGCAGCGACTCGCAACTGGTTGCGCCCGTCACGGTCGGCGCCGGCGCCACGATTGGCGCCGGCACCACCCTGACCAAGGACGCCCCGCCGGGCAAGCTGACCGTCTCGCGCGCGCGGCAGGTCACACTCGACAACTGGCAGCGGCCAGTCAAGCAAACCCCGCAGACCCCGCAAACTTCACAAACCCCACCGAAAAAATAAGGATCGACCCATGTGCGGTATCGTCGGAGCAGTAGCGCAGCGCAATATCGTACCGGTCCTGCTGGAAGGCCTGAAACGTCTGGAATACCGTGGCTATGATTCCTGCGGCGTGGCGGTCCATCATGACGGCTTGCAGCGCGCCCGCAGCGTGGCGCGCGTGGCCGAGCTGGAGACCCAGGTCGAGCAATCCGGCTTGAACGGCGCGACCGGCATTTCCCACACCCGCTGGGCAACGCACGGCGCGCCGGTAACCGACAACGCCCATCCGCATTTTTCGCCCGGCCAGGATGGCATCGATCGCATCGCCCTGGTCCACAACGGCATCATCGAGAATTACGAAGAAATCCGCACCGAATTGAAGGCGCTCGGCTACGTCTTCCACTCCCAGACCGACACCGAAGCCGTCGCCCACCTGGTCAGCCACCTGTACGACGGCGACCTGCTGCATACCGTGCAAAAGGCGGTCAAGCGCCTGACCGGCGCCTTCGCCATCGCCGTGTTTTGCAAGGACGAGCCGCACCGCGTGGTCGGCGCGCGCCTGGGATGCCCACTGATCGTCGGCATCGGCAAGGACGAGAATTTCCTGGCATCCGACGCCATGGCGCTGGCCGGCACCACCGACCAGATCATCTATCTGGAAGAAGGCGACGTGGTCGATATCCAGCGCAGCTTCGTCGCCATCACCGACAGCAACGATGTCGCGGTCGAACGCAAGGTCCATACCGTCAATGCCTATTCTGGCGCGATCGAACTCGGGCCGTACCGGCATTACATGCAGAAGGAAATCTTCGAGCAGCCGCGCGCCATTACCGATACGCTCGAAGGCGTGGTCGGCTTCGACCCGGACCTGTTCGGTGCCGACGCCGGTGCGATATTCGGCAAGATCGATTCGATCCTGATCCTGGCCTGCGGCACCAGTTACTACTCCGGCATGACGGCAAAATACTGGCTCGAATCGGTGGCCGGCATTCCGACCAATATCGAAGTCGCCAGCGAATTCCGCTACCGCAAGCCGGCTGTCAATCCGAATGCGCTGGTGGTCGTGATCTCGCAATCGGGCGAGACCGCCGACACGCTGGCCGCACTGAAATATGCCCGGGAACTCGGCATGAAGCATTCGCTTGCCATCTGCAACGTCGGCACCTCCGCCATGGTGCGCGAAACCACGCTGTCCTACCTGACCCGGGCCGGCACCGAAATCGGCGTGGCGTCCACCAAGGCCTTCAGCACACAACTGGTGGCGCTGTTCCTGCTGACCCTGACGCTGGCCAAGCTGCGCGGCAAGCTCTCCGCCGACGACGAAAAGCAGCACCTGAAAAACCTGCGCCACCTGCCGACCGCGATGCAAAGCGTACTGGCACTGGAGCCGCAGATCATCGCGTGGGCCGACGCCTTCGCGCAAAAGGAAAACGCGCTGTTCCTGGGTCGTGGCCTGCACTATCCGATCGCTCTGGAAGGTGCCCTGAAACTGAAGGAGATCTCGTACATCCACGCCGAAGCCTATCCGGCCGGCGAACTCAAGCACGGCCCGCTGGCGCTGGTGACGAAGGAAATGCCGGTGGTGACGATCGCACCGAACGACACGCTGATCGAAAAGCTGAAGTCGAACATGGCGGAGGTGCGGGCGCGAGGTGGACAGCTGTATGTGTTTGCGGATGCCGATTCACACATTACCTCGGGCGATGGCTTGCATGTGATTCGGCTGCCGGAGCACTACGGCTTGCTGTCACCGATCCTGCACGTGGTGCCGCTGCAATTGCTGGCGTATCACACGGCGCTGGCGCGCGGGACGGATGTGGACAAGCCGAGGAATCTGGCGAAGTCGGTGACGGTCGAGTAGAGGCACGTTGGCGGTTGAAACGTCGCATTGACTGACTTGAATTGCGGGTGATTTCCCGTGCGTGCAGGGCAGTGGAGGCAGACAGCTTGATGCGCTTGCTCGCACGCCCAACTTGTTCGGCGGTGTGCAGTCAGGCCCGAGAGGGAAAGTGGCTGCGGTAAATTCCCGATAAGACCGCTATACTCCTCGGATGCAGAAACCATTGAATGAAATGGCTGGCCTGGAGGCGGGTTGCGTGACTTCGGGAACGTTGCCGCAGCTTGTGGACGGGATACCTGACATGGCTGGCGTGCTCGCTCCGCTTGATGCGTCCGGTACGATGGATGCATCGGATGTCCCGGCCGAACCGGTCGACTTCATGCTGATCCGGCGTTTCAATGCCGGCGAGTTGCGCGCCTTCGAGGTACTGGTCACCAAATACCAGCGCCGGGTTGCCTCGCTGATCAACCGCACGGTGCGCAACAATGCCGTGGCCGAGGAGCTGACCCAGGAAACCTTTCTGCGCGCCTACCGGGCGCTGCCAGCCTTTCGTTTCGAAAGCGCCTTCTCGACCTGGCTTTATACGATCGGCCGCAATATGGCCATTTCCTATTACCGTGAAGGCCAGCAGCGGGCCGACAACGCGGTGCCGCTCGATCCCCTGGACGATGAAGCGCAGCACTGGGAACAGCTTGCCCGCCTCGGCCATGCGCCAAGCCCGGAAGAGGACCTCGCCAACCTGCAACTGCTCGAGGCGATCGAACGCTCGTTTGACCGCCTGTCGCCGCAAATGCGCGCCTCCATCACACTGCGGGAAATGGAGGAATGCAGTTACGCCAGCATCTCGGAACAACTCGGCATTCCACTCAACACGGTTCGCTCACTTATTTTGAGGGCACGTGCAACTATCGCGCTCGATATACGTCCTTTATTGGACAGAGCTATTTCTGCGAGGTAATTTTGAAGTTTGACGCCAATCTGCAGCGTGTCGCAAAAGTTGCGGCATTGCTGGAAGAGACTACCGATCCCAACGAGTTTGCTGCCGCAATGCAGGAAATCGACGCAAATCCGGACTTGATGGGGTCATTGATGGCGGTGCAATTCGTCCGGGATGCAATACAGGGAAATCCCACGCCGGATTTGCGGTACACGAAGGCGATCATGCAGTACATCGCCGACGCTGAAGCAACATCCGCAGTAGACGAAAAAAACGACGAATAGCCTTTCTGATTAGCGCTGTTAACTTGCTGCCTGGCGCCTTGCTGTCCCGGATGCGCCCGGACATGAAAATTAAAATAAGTTAATCGCGACAATAAGGAGTCTAATTCGTGGAAGCCATTACCGTCGGTCAGTATGAACTCGTCTACAACGCCTTTTCTTTTGCCATTGCCGTCATGGGCGCGGCAACCGTCTTCTTCTTTCTGGGCCGCTCGCAGGTTGCGCCGGCCTATCGCACCGCACTGACCATCACCGGCCTGGTGACCCTGATCGCCGGCTATCACTACCTGCGGATCTTCAATTCCTGGGAAGCCGCCTTCACCGTCACCGCCGGCCAGATCAAGGCCACCGGCATCAAGTTCAACGACGCCTATCGTTATGTCGACTGGCTGCTCACGGTGCCGCTGCTGCTGATCGAACTGATTCTCGTCATGCGCTTGCCACGCGCGGAAACGGTCGCAAAGGCAACCAAGCTCGGCTTCCTGGCTGCGCTGATGGTCGTGCTCGGCTACCCGGGCGAGATCTCCAGCAACGCCGGCACGCGCTGGCTTTGGTGGGGTCTGGCGATGGTGCCATTCATCATCATCGTCTATGACCTGTTCATCGGCTTGCGCGATTCCATCGAGTCGCAACCGCTGGCAGCACGGGGATTGATCAGCAGCGCCCGCTGGATCACGATCATTTCATGGTGCTTCTACCCGGTGGTGTTCGTCTTCCCCATGATCGGCATGACAGGCGGCACGGCAGACACGGCAGTGCAGGTCGGCTATACGGTTGCCGACATCATCGCCAAGGCAGCATTCGGTGTTCTGATCTACCTGATCGCCGTACGCAAGTCCGAGTCCGAAGGCCACCACGCCTGATGCGGTGGCGCGGCAGGCCGGTGCCGGCACACGCGTGCCGGCACCG
>JAYUWF010000093.1:0-20092 GCA_043753685.1 Herminiimonas sp. | reverse complement strand
GCCTGCGCGAGGCGCAACAGGCCGATGCGCTGCGCCTGAACAGCCTGGTCAGCGACAACCAGGGTTTGCAGGCGCGGCTGGACGACCGTGCGACGCAGGTCAGCGGCCTGACCCATCAACTGGAGCAGAATCGCCGGCAATTCGAGCATTATCAGGACGCCGTCGCGCGCCAGCGCAGCGAAGAGCGACAAGCCGCCGACCAACGACTGCAGATCCGCGAGCACGCGCTCCTGTCGGCGCAACAGCAACTCGCGTCTGCCCAGGCCAGCGCCGCGCAAGGCACCCAACAACTGCGCTTGCTGCAAGCCGAGCAGGTGGCGCTCGAGGCCGCATTGGGCGACAGCCGTGGGCAGGCGGCGGCACTGCAGGCCGAACGCGATCGGCTGGCATTTCAATACGATGAAGTCACGGCCGCAAGAGCGGAGCTGGCGCGACGCAGGGAGGCGGACGGCGCGCAGCTGGAGCAGCTGCGTGCTGACCTGGCGTCGCAGCAACAGGCAGCATGGATCACTGCGCAGGAGCTGCAGACGGCGCGCGCCCGAATCATCGCCCTGGAATCGCAGCATCCGGCACCGGAAGCGAACGTGGCGCCCTTGACGACAAACGCGTCGCACGTCGTACCGCAGCCAGTCGAACCGGGTCATGTCCTGCACCATCCGGACCGGGACGGTAACACCTGACGCCCAGGGACAGCGGGCCCAACCTGGATCGGGTCGAGGCATTGTGGCCGCGATGACATCGGCAGACATGCCGTTGGCTATCCGATTCGAAATGTTACTCTTGCCGCCATGGCTGGTGAACCGGTATATTCGACGCGCCACGCTGTGGGCTGGTGTCATTGGCAGCGCAACGAGACTCGGCGCCAGGCGGGTCCAATAATTTCTTGTTCCGGAGTGATTCATGACAGAAGCAATTTCCCGAGTTGGCGTGGTCGGTCTCGGCGCCATGGGCGCTGGCATCGCGCAATCCCTGGTGCGTGCCGGCCTCGAAGTGCATGTCTGCGATGTCCGGCCCGACGCGGTACAAAAACTGGTCGACGCCGGCGCGCATGCAGCCGCTTCGCCGGCGGCGCTCGCCCCACGGGTCGATGCGCTGATCATCGTGGTGGTCAATGCACTGCAGACCGAGCAAGTGCTCTTCGGGGCCGAGGGTGAGGGTGGTAACGGCGTCGAGGGCGCCGTCGCCCATCTGAAACCGGGGTCGGTGGTCATTGCCAGCGCCACGGTGGCGCCGGAATTCGCCGAAGCCCTGGGCGCGCGCTTGCTGGCGATGGGACTGCGCTTCATCGATGCGCCGATCTCCGGCGGCGCTGCCAAGGCGGCGCTTGGACAAATGTCGGTGATGGCCGCCGGCGCGCCGGAGACCTTTGTCGCCTGCAGCCGGATTTTCGAGGCCATCTGCTCGAAACTCTATCGCCTGGGCGACCAGCCGGGGCAGGGCTCGAAGGTCAAGATGATCAACCAGCTGCTGGCCGGCGTACACATCGCTGCGGCAGCCGAAGCGATGGCGCTGGGACTGCGCGCCGGCTGCGATCCGGATGCGCTGTACGAAGTCATTTCCAACAGCGCCGGCAGTTCGTGGATGTTCCAGAACCGGGTGCCGCACATCCTCGCTGGCGATTACACGCCGCTCTCGTCGGTCAACATCTTCGTCAAGGACCTCGGCATCGTGCTCGACTATGCCAAGAAAAGCGTGTTTCCCTTGCCGCTGTCGGCGACCGCCCATCAAATGTTCATGCAGGCTTCGGCTGCGGGCTACGGTCTGGAAGACGATTCGGCCGTCGTCAAGATGTTCCCGGGGATTACGCTGCCTGCCGCCAAGACCGACAATAGCGCAAAGTAAAGGGCGCCATGACTGTCCTGCTCGGCTGTATCGCGGATGATTTCACGGGTGGCACCGACCTGGCCGGCATGCTGGTCAAGTCTGGCATGCGCACGATCCAGTTGATCGGCGTTCCGACCGGGCCGATCGCGTCGATTACGTCGATGACTTCGGACGTGGATGCGATCGTCATCGCCTTGAAATCGCGCACGGCGCCGGTCGAGGATGCCGTGGCCGAATCCCTGGCCGGCTTGCGCTGGTTGCAGCAAGCCGGTTGCCGTCAATTCTTCTTCAAGTACTGTTCGACCTTCGACTCTACCGCGCACGGCAATATCGGGCCGGTCAGCGAGGCGTTGATGCGGGCGCTGGACACCGGTTTCACGATCGCCTGTCCGGCATTTCCGGCCAACGGACGCACCATCTATCAAGGGTATCTGTTCGTCGGCGATGTTCTTCTGAACGAATCCGGCATGCGCGACCATCCGCTGACGCCGATGACGGACGCCAATCTGGTGCGCGTGCTGCAGCAGCAAATTCAGGGCAAGGTCGGGCTGACCGCCCAGCGCGTGGTGGAGCAGGGACCAACTGCGATCGCCGAACGTTTCGCCGTGTTGAAGGAAGCCGGCTGCAACATGACGATCGTCGACGCTGTTTCGGATCGCGATCTGCTGGCCATCGGCACGGCCTGTGCGACGCTGCCGCTGGTGACTGGTGGTTCCGGCATCGCGCTGGGGCTACCGGACAATTTCAGGCGCGCCGGCTTGCTGGCGTCGGATCACGTCGCCCATGCACTGCCGGCCACCGGCGGCTTGCGCGCCGTGATTGCCGGCAGCTGCTCGGTGGCGACCCAGCGCCAGGTGGCCTTGATGGCGAAACAGGCGCCGTCGTTTCAGATCGATCCGCTGCGGCTCGCCGCCGGCGACGATCTGGTCGCACAGGCGCTGGCGTGGGCGGAAGGCCACATCGGCGCCGGACCGGTGCTCATTTTTGCGACCGCCACGCCGGAGACGGTGCGGCAGGCACAGCAACAGCTCGGCATCGAACGCGCCGGCAACCTGGTCGAGGACGCGCTCGGTCGGATCGCCATCGGCCTGGTGGCGCTTGGCGTGGGCCAGTTGATCGTCGCCGGCGGCGAAACTTCCGGCGCCGTGGTCAAGGCGCTCGGCGTGACCGGCTTGCGGATCGGCCCGGAGATCGATCCGGGCGTGCCGTGGACATTGGCACTGACCGAACAGGATTGCGCCATGCCGCTGGCGCTGGCCTTAAAATCCGGCAATTTCGGCAGCGAGGATTTTTTCATGAAAGCCTGGGGACGCCTGTCATGAGCGCAGCCATCGTCCATCTGGAAGAATCGCGGCAGCGCGAGGCGATCGTCGACTTCGGACGTTCGCTGTTCGAGCGTGGCCTGAGCGCCGGCAGCAGCGGCAATCTGAGCGTGCGTCTCGGCGATGACTGGTTGCTCACGCCGACCAATGCCAGCCTCGGACGTCTCGATCCGGCGCGCATCGCAAAACTCGATCGCGAAGGCCGGCACGTCAGCGGCGACCTGCCATCCAAGGAAGCGTTCCTGCATCACGCGGTGTACCGGGCGCGCCCTGCGGCAGCGGCGATCGTGCATCTGCATTCGACCCATTCTGCTGCAGTGTCCTGCATGTGCGGCTTGAATCACGAAGACTGCATTCCGCCGCTGACGCCGTATTTCGTCATGAAGATCGGACGCCTGCCGCTGGTGCCGTACCACCGTCCCGGCGATCCGGCGGTGGCGACGGCCATTGCTGCACTCGCGGTCAGGCATGGCGCCATGTTGCTGGCCAATCACGGTCCGGTGGTGTCAGGCACTTCGCTGGAAGCAGCGGTGAATGCAGCGGAAGAACTCGAAGAAACCGCCAAACTTTTTTTATTGTTGCGCGACGTGCCGACCCGGCCGCTCGATGCAGCACAGATTGCCGATCTCAAGGCGACGTTTAAGCTCGATCTTTGAATCAATTGCTACCATCGCTTCACACCGGAGACTGCTGTGCCAAAATTTGCCGCTAACCTGTCCATGATGTTCAATGAAGTACCGTTTCCGGCGCGTTTCGGTGCCGCCGCGGCTGCCGGTTTCAAGGCCGTCGAGTTCTTGTTTCCCTACGATCACACGCCGCTGGAGGTCGCTTCCTGGCTGCGCCAGCATGATCTGAAAAATGTCCTGTTCAATCTGCCCCCCGGCGACTGGGCTGCCGGCGAGCGTGGCATCGCCGCCTTGCCGGGCCGCGAAGCCGAGTTCAAGACCGGCGTGGCGCGAGCGATCGAATACGCGCTGGCGCTCGGTACGGCCAACGTGCACATGATGGCGGGTCTGGTGCCGGCCGGCGCCGACATGTCGCGGCATCGCGCGCTGTATCTGGACAGCCTGCGCCATGCCGCGGGCGAAGTCGGCAAGCATGGCTTGAACCTGTTGATCGAGCCGATCAACGGCCGCGACATGCCGGGCTACTTTTTGCAGTCACAGGCGCAGGCCCATGGATTGCGCATCGAGAGCGGCGCGCCTAACGTGAAGGTGCAGATGGATTTCTATCATGCGCAGATCGTCGAGGGCGATCTGGCCTCGACCTTCAAGAAGTACTTCGATCACATCGGCCACGTGCAGATCGCCAGTGTGCCGACGCGTAATGAGCCGGACGATGGCGAGGTCAATTATCCGTATCTGTACCGGTTGCTGGACGAACTCGGCTACCAGGGCTGGATCGGTTGCGAGTACCGCCCGCGCGGACGTACCGAGGACGGTATGGGCTGGCTGGACGCGGCCCGGAAATCCGGAAGCGCTGCATGAACGTACTCATCACCGGTGGCGGCGGCTTTCTCGGGCAGCGCCTGGCGCGTGCGTTGCTCGCGCGCGGCCATCTCAGCGATCGTCAAGGCCAGCGTCAGACGATCGACCGTTTGACGCTGCTCGACATGGCGGCGGCCCCGGACTTTCAGGATCCGCGGGTGCGGGTAGTGATCGGTGACATCGCCGACCCTGCCGTGCTGCACCAGGCGATCGACGCCGGCACCGGCTCGATCTTTCATCTGGCGGCGGTGGTGTCCGGCCAGGCCGAGGCGGATTTCGACCTGGGCATGCGCATCAACCTGGATTCCGCCCGGTTGCTGCTCGAGCGTTGCCGGGCGTGCGCGCATCAACCGAAAGTGGTCTTCACCAGTTCGGTAGCCGTCTATGGCGGTGCGCTGCCGGCAGTGGTGCAAGACAGTACGGCGCTCAACCCGCAATCCTCCTACGGCATGCAAAAGGCGATCGGCGAACTGCTGCTCAATGATTACGCCCGGCGCGGGTTTGTCGATGGCCGGGTACTGCGCTTGCCGACCATCAGTATCCGTCCTGGAAAGCCGAACCAGGCCGCGTCGTCTTTTGCCAGCGGCATCATCCGCGAGCCGCTCAATGGCGAAACAGCCGTGTGTCCGGCATCACCCGCGTTGCGGCTTTGGCTGATGTCACCGCGCGGCGCGATCGCCGCCCTCATCGGCGGCCATGAATTGAGCGCGGCGGCGCTGCAGGGCAACCGCACCGTCAATTTGCCGGGGGTGTCGGTCACGGTCGGTGAAATGGTCGCCGCGCTCCACAAGGTGGCAGGCGCGGCAGTCGCCGACCTGATCCGGTTCGAGCCGAATCCGGCGGTCGAGCGTATCGTCGGCAGCTGGCCGGGCGCATGGGATACGTCGCGTGCGCTGGCACTCGGCTTGCCGGCAGACGCTGATTTCGAGGCCATCGTGCGCGCCTACATGCAAGACGAGCTCGGCGTCGGTGCCGCGCAAGCCGCGGTTTGAGCGACAACGCCCGCAATCCGTGACGCCCGTCAAAAATTGCGACGGCGTGCAACGCATACTGACTCCGGGACAAGCAGCGACAGGTTCCGGCGGCCGCCGGGGCAGGGAATGCGCGAGCGAGGTAGCACGCTTAGCAATACGATATTTAATTGTGATCGAGTTAAGTATTTAACTTTTCCCGATTTATCCGTTATAATTAGAAATCGTTGAGATTCGAGCTTGTGGTGCAGTTTTCTGTCATTCCTGTCTTGGTTGAAACGATCCAAAGGGCATCTGCCCACTTAACTGAAATAGGAATTGTAATGGCAACTGGCATCGTAAAATGGTTCAATGATTCGAAGGGTTTTGGCTTCATTACCCCTGACGAAGGCGGCGAAGATCTGTTCGCGCATTTCTCGGCTATCCAGTCGAACGGCTTCAAGTCTTTGCAAGAGAATCAGCGCGTTTCGTTTGAAGTCACCGCTGGCCCAAAGGGCAAGCAAGCTTCGAACATTCAGCCTATCTAAGCTGCATTTAGACTGAATCGCACTACAAGCTTCAAACAATCCCCGGCATTGTCGGGGATTTTTTTTGCCCGGATTTTTGTTCGCGTTGTTGCGATCGACTGGCGCGGCGACAGCGCGCCGCGCTCAAGGCGCTTGCCCAGCCATTTTGGCTCGGAATGCAATCGGGTACTTAGACGTAGTGCCGTTTGCAGCGCGCTTTGACATCGGCGCACAGCGGCTGCATCCTCGGTACTGCACGCGTGACGACACGTCGTGTTGCAGCGCGCAAACCGGGTTTGATACGGTACATCCGTAGAACTACTTAAGTATGCAATGGCGCACTGCAGCACGAGTTTTTTGTTGCCGCAGTCAATTGCGCCACTTACAATCAGTCACTGTGAAAAGGATTGAATTTTCATATGGGACGCGTTGACAAAATATAACGACAGAGGATAGACAAAATGAAAAAACTGAATTTGCTGGTTGCAGTCGCACTGACCACCTGGTCGCTCGGCAGTATGGCTGCAGACACGATCAAAATCGGTGTCTCCGGCCCGTTTACGGGTGGCTCGGCGCCGATGGGCGTGTCGATGCGTGATGGCGTCAAGGTTGCAGTCAAGGAAATTAACGACAAGGGCGGCGTTCTTGGCCGTCAGCTGGAACTGGTCGAGCGTGACGACGAAGCCAAGAACGAGCGTGGCGTTCAGGTCGCACAAGAGCTGATCAACAAGGAAAAAGTCGTCGCAACCGTCGGCTTCATCAACACCGGTGTCTCGCTGGCCTCGCAGCGCTTCTATCAGGAAGCCAAGATCCCGGTCATGAACAATGTCGCCACCGGCACCATCGTCACCAAGCAGTTTGCCGACCAGCCTGAAAACTACATCTTCCGCACCTCGGCCAACGATTCGATCCAGACCGCCATGCTGGTCGACGAAGTCGTCGGCAAACGCAAGCTGACCAAGGTCGCGATCCTGGCCGACTCGACCAACTATGGTCAACTCGGTCGTGAAGATCTGGAAAAGGCACTCGACAAGAAGGGCGTCAAGGCTGTCGCCACTGAAAAGTACAACATCAAGGACGTCGACATGACGCCACAGCTGTTGAAGGCCAAGCAGGCTGGCGCGCAAGCCGTGATCACCTACGGTATCGGTCCTGAACTGGCGCAGATCGCCAACGGCATGGAAAAGCTGAACTGGAAAGTGCCGATGTTCGGCAGCTGGACTCTGTCGATGGCCAACTTCATCGACAACGCCGGCAAGAACGGCGAGGGCGCGCTGATGCCGCAGACCTTCATCCAGGATCCGAACACACCACGCCGCAAGGCATTCATCGATGCCTACATCAAGGCCTACAATCCACCGGGCGGTCGCATTCCATCGCCAGTCTCGGCTGCACAGGGTTATGACTCGATCTATATCCTGGCTGCCGCCATCAAGCAAGCCGGTTCCACCGATGGCCCGAAAGTCAAGGCTGCCCTGGAAAGCCTGAATGAAAAAGTCGAAGGTGTGGTGGCTTCGTACAACAAGCCATTTACCAAGGACGATCACGAAGCCATCAAGATGGGCATGCCCGTCTTCGGTGAAGTCAAGGCCGGTCACGTCGTTCTGGCAAAGTAAGCTCGTGCTGTAGGTCGATTTGCCCGGGCCGCCAGCGGCCCGGCGCATTCCAAACGCAACGGCCAGTTCCCGCCAAAACGGGGCTGGCCTTTGTTTCGACTGACCCCGGCATCCCGAATGCCGTTCCTTGGAAAACATGATGGAAATTCTGCTGCAACTCGCCGTCAGCGGCATCGCGCTTGGCATGATCTACGCGGTGATCGCCTTTGGCTATCAATTGACCTTCGCCACCTCCGGCACCTTGAACTTCGGTCAGGGTGAAGCGCTGATGTTGGGCGCACTCGTGGGATTGAGCCTGGTGAGTAACATTCACGGTGGTCCCTATTTGAATTACTGGCTGATGATCCCGGTCGTGATGGTCTTCGGCGCGATGCAGGGCGCATTCGTCGAATGGATCGGTGTGCGGCCCGCCATCAAGATCAAGTCGGAATTCGGCTGGATCATGTCGACGATTGCCCTGGCGATCATTTTCAAGAACGTTGCGGAAAACATCTGGGGCAAGGACGATCTGACGTTTCCGACGCCGCTGACCGCCACGCCATTCACCGTGCTGGGCGCAAACGTCCAGCCGATGCAGATCGTGGTGGTTCTGGGCGCGATCGCGATGATGCTGGCAGTCGAATTTTTCAACCGCAAGACGATCTACGGCAAGGCCGTGGTCGCGACCTCGAACGACCGTGATGCCGCCGGCCTGATGGGCATCAACACCAGCATGGTCATCACGTTCTCTTATGCGCTGTCGTCTGCCACCGCCGCCTTTGCGGGCGTGCTGGTCGCGCCGCTGACGCTGACCGGTTCGACCATGGGCACCGCGCTCGGCCTGAAAGCCTTTTCGGTGGCGATCATCGGCGGGCTGACTTCGGGCATGGGCGTAATCGTCGGTGGCCTGATCATCGGCCTGGCGGAAACGATGACCGGCTTCTATATTTCGACCGGGTACAAGGAAGTGCCGGGCCTCGTGTTGCTGCTGCTGGTGCTGGCATTCAAGCCGGCGGGCCTGTTTGGCAAAGCCGCCATCAAGAAAGTCTGATCATGAATATAAAGACGCTTGCCGTTTCGGCCGTCGGTATCGCCGCGCTCGCGGCATTCCCGCTCGTGTTTCACAACCCGTACTACATTCATCTCGCCGAAACGATTCTGATCTACGCGATCCTGCTGTTCGGTCTCGATATCGTGGTCGGCTACACCGGCCAGGTGTCGTTGGGGCATGCCGCGCTGTTTGGCATCGGTTCTTACACCACCGGCGTATTCTGGCTGAAGCTGGGCATGCCGTTCTTCGTGGCCATGCCGGCCAGTATCGCCGTCACCGCTGCATTCGGCGCGTTGCTGGCTTTGCCGGCCTTGCGGGTCACCGGTCCGTACCTGGCGATGGTGACGCTGGCCTTCGGCACCATCATCCAGATCCTGATCAACGAGATGACCTTTCTCACCGAAGGTCCGCTCGGCCTGAAACTGCCGAAGCCGTCGTTCTTCGGTTACAAGCTGGGCGAAGTCGCTTTCTTCTACCTCGTCGCGATTTTCATGGTGCTGGCGCTGATCGTTGTGCACCGGATCCTGAAATCGCATCTGGGGCGTGCCTTCCAGGCGCTGCGCGACAGTCCGATCGCCTGCGATTGCATGGGCGTGTCGGTGTACCGCTACAAGGTGTATGCGTTCGTCATCAGTGCGGCCCTGGCCGGTCTGGCCGGCAGCCTGTATGCCTATTCGGAAGAATACATTTCGCCCAACACCTACAACTTCGAGCTGACGATCCTGTTCCTGTTGGCCGTCATCATGGGTGGCCGCAAGACCCGTAGCGGCGCGCTGCTGGGTGCCCTGATCGTGGTCATGCTGCCGAGCCTGCTGGCCGACATCAACCTGTTCCGCAAGATCGCCACCACCGCCGCCGTCATCGGCGTCGCCGCGGCGATCTACCTGCTGGCCACCAAGCGCAAGACGGCGCGCGAGCTGATGGTGCCGGTACTGGCAACGGTCGGCATGGCCGCGTTCTCGTACAAGCTCGAAAACATCGTCGACTGGCGTTTGACGATTTTCGGCTTGATGACGCTGTTCGTCGTCTACTACCTGCAGGACGGCATCATCGGCTTTTTCCGCAATGCGCTGGGCCGCTCCGGCCAGCACAACCTCGACGCGGTCGACGTGGTGCCGACCGGTGTCAATGCACAGCCCTGGGTGGCGAGCGAACAGACCAGCGAGACCAGCACCAATCTCCTCTCGGCCAAACAGATCCTGATGCAATTCGGTGGTCTCAAGGCGTTGAACCTGGTCGATCTGAACATCGTAAAGGGCTCGGTGCATGGCTTGATCGGACCGAACGGCTCCGGCAAGAGCACGATGATGAATGTGCTGACCGGCATCTACAAGCCGACTTCCGGCGAAGTCAATTTCAACGGCACGGTGATTTCAGGCCAGGTGCCGGCAACGATCGCACTCGGCGGTGTCGCGCGTACCTTCCAGAACGTGCAGCTGTTCGGCGAAATGACCGCCACCGAAAACGTGCTGGTCGGTCTGCACAACACGTTCAAAAGCACCATCCTCGACGTCATGCTGCACACCCCGCGCTACAAGCGCGAGGAACGCCAGGCCCGCGAACGCGCCGCCAGCATCCTGAATTTTGTCGGCCTGTCGAATCTGTCCGAAGAAGAAGCGCGCAATCTGCCCTACGGCAAGCAGCGTCTGCTGGAGATCGGCCGCGCGCTGGGCCTGAATCCGAAACTGCTGTTGCTCGACGAGCCGGCTGCCGGCCTGACGGCGCCGGACATCAAGGAGCTCATGGCGATCATCCGCAAGATCCGGGATCATCACATCACCATCATCCTGATCGAACATCACATGGATGTCGTGATGTCGATCTCGGACACCGTCACGGTGCTCGACTTCGGCCAGAAGATCGCCGAAGGCAAGCCGGCAGCGGTCCAGTCGGATCCGAAAGTGATCGAAGCCTATCTGGGCGGTACTGCAGGCGACGAAGCCGCGGACACGCACGCAGCGTCCCCAACCTGAGCGAGAGTCCAACATGCTAAAAATCGAAAACCTGCACGCCGCCTACGGCAAGGTCGAAGTCCTGCACGGAATCTCGCTGGAAGTCCCGAAAGGCAAGGTAGTGACCCTGATCGGCTCCAATGGCGCCGGCAAGACCACCACCATGCGCGCCATCTCGGGGATGATCAAGCCCAAGGGCGGCACCGTGACGCTGTCCGGTCAGGACATCACCGGCCTGGAATCGCACAAGATCGCGCGTGCCGGCCTGGCGCATTCACCGGAAGGCCGGCGCGTGTTCGCCACGATGTCGGTGACCGACAATCTGATCCTGGGCGCGTTCCCGCGCTTCACCCGGTCCCGTCCGAAGGGTGACGTCAACCGCGATCTGGAAAAAGCGCTGGAACTGTTCCCGCGCCTGAAAGAGCGGCAGCACCAGCTGGCCGGTACCCTATCGGGCGGCGAGCAGCAGATGCTGGCCATGGCGCGCGCCGTGATGCTCAACCCGGACGTGATCCTGCTGGACGAACCGTCGATGGGCCTGGCGCCGATCCTGGTGGAAGAAGTCTTCCGCATCATTTCGCGTCTGAAGGCAGAAGGCGTGACGATGCTGCTCGTGGAGCAGTTTGCGGCGGCGGCCTTGAATGTCGCCGATTACGGTTACGTGATGGAGAATGGCAAGATCTCCGTGCACGGACCGGCGGAAAGCCTCAAGACCGATCCGGCAGTGCAGGCCGCTTACCTTGGTGGCGGTACGCAGCACTGATCGTGACCACGGTGCATCAGCCCGGCGCTGCCTGCCGCAGCCCCGGGCATTTTTACGTCTGTAACGATGGCTGCCGAATCGATCAGGGCTGGCGCGTGCGCCAGTAATCCGGCCGGTCGTAGGCATCCCGCAGGAAGTCGACCAGCGCCCGGATGCGCAGCGGCAGATGCTGGCGTTGCGCGAACACCGCATACACATCGTTGCCGGTCGCTGCAAATTCGTCCAGTACCGTCACCAGCGCGCCGGACTCCAGCTCGGCGGCGACTTCCCACATCGAGCGCCAGGCCAGTCCCTTGCCGGCCACCGCCCAGTCGTGCAGCACTTCGCCGTCGTTGCAGACCATGTTGCCGACCACTTTCAGGGTCATGTTCTTGCCGTTCAAGCGAAAGGTCCAGCCGCGCTGGCTGCCGTCGGTGCTCATGGCCAGGCAATTGTGCAGCGCCAGTTCATCCGGTGTCTTCGGTATGCCGTGCCGTTTCAGATAGGCCGGCGCTGCCACCACGACCCGTTTGTTGGCAGCCAGCTTGACGCCGATGAGATTGGAATCCGACAAGGTGGCGATCCGGATCGCGACGTCGATACCGTCGCCGATGACATCTACCACGCGGTCGCTCAGGTTCAGCGTCAGCGTCAGGTCACGGTGTTGGGCCAGAAACGATGGCAGCAGTGGCGCAACGTGCTGGCGTCCGAATCCGGCCGGCGCCGAAATCGTCAAGTGGCCGGTGGCCGTCGCGCTGCGCTCGGCCACGGCGCTTTCTGCGTTCTCCAGGTCGGCCAGGATGCGCTGGCAATCTTCCAGAAACGCCGTACCTTCATTGGTCAGCACGATCTTGCGCGTGGTCCGCTGCAGCAGCTTGACGCCCAGGCGCTGTTCCAGCGCATCCAGGCGGCGGCCGATCATGGCCGGCGCGATGCCTTCCGCACGCGCCGCTGCCGACAGGCTGCCGCGGGTCACCACATCGACAAAGGTCGAGATTTGCTTGAACTGGTCCATCCAAATTTTCCTGTCGGGTGAGCAAAAAAAGGTACGCAGAGAGCCAAGCCAGGTCGTGCCGCGCCAGCTTGTGACTTAAATGCATGAATCAAATGATAAAACGGTTCACCTACCAACTTTTAGAATGAATATACTCTGCTTCATTCTTTTAAATCAACGGGCACGGCATGGGCATTCAAGCCATTGTCTTCGACGCGTACGGCACTCTGTTCGACGTCTATTCGATCGGCGTGCTGGCAGAGAAGCACTTTCCCGGCAGCGGCGATGCGCTGGCGGCACTCTGGCGCGACAAGCAGATCGAATATACCCGGCTGCGCAGCATGTGCTCGATGTACAAACCGTTCTGGGAAGTGACGCAGGATGCGCTGGTATTCAGCTGCAAGAAGCTCGGGCTGACACTGGACTTCGATGCACAGCATGCCTTGATGGCGCAATATGCGAAATTACCGCCGTTTCCGGAAAACCGGTCGGTGCTCGATGCATTGCAGGCGCAGGGTTTCAAAATGGCGATCCTGTCCAACGGTAACCCGCAGATGCTGGAAGCGGTGGTCAAGGCCGCTGGCATGCAATCGTGTTTCCAGCACTTGCTGTCAGTCGACAGCGTGCGCAAGTTCAAGACCGCGCCGGAGGCCTACCAGCTCGGCACCGATATGTTCGGCATCCCGGCAAAAAACATACTTTTCGTCTCCAGCAACTGCTGGGATGTCTGCGGCGCCGCCTGGTTCGGTTACACCACGTTCTGGGTCAATCGCGCTGCCGCACCGCTGGAGGAACTGGGCGTGGCGCCGCACGGCGAAGGGCGCAGCCTGACCGATCTTCTTGCGTTCGCCAGCCAGCGGCCTAGCGTGGACCGATCTGCCTGACCGAACCATCGTTTGCTTTTGCCATTCTTTTTATGGATTTTTACCTGATTCACGATCACTTGCGAGGTTTTTCATCATGACTGCACGTACTACCTGCCACGGCCTTCAAGTGGCCACCGTTCTGTATCGTTTTATCGAAGACAAGGTCTTGCCGGGTACCGGTGTCGACAGCGCCGCCTTCTGGAAAGGGTTCGATGCCATCGTGCGCGACCTGACGCCGAAGAACGCCGCGCTGCTGGCAGAACGCGACCGTCTGCAAATCGAAATGGACAAATGGCATCGCGCCCATCCGGGCCCGATCGCGGACATGCCAGCCTATCGCAAGCATCTGGAATCGATCGGCTACCTCACGCCCCAGCCTGTTCATGTCACCGCGACCACCACCAACGTCGATGCGGAACTGGCAGTGCAGGCCGGGCCGCAACTGGTGGTGCCGGTCCTCAACGCCCGCTATGTGCTCAACGCCGCCAACGCGCGCTGGGGTTCGCTGTACGACGCCTTGTACGGCACCGATGCGATTGCCGAAACCGATGGCGCAACCCGGACCGGTCCCGGCGGCGAAAGTTACAACCCGGCGCGCGGCGCCAAGGTAGTCGCCTTCGCGCGCGGCTTCCTGGATCAGGCAGTCCCGCTGGCGAAGGGTTCGCATCGCGATTCGACTGCATACGCCGTGGTCGACGGCAAACTGGCCGTGACCTTGAAGGACGGCAGCATCACCGGCCTGGCCGATGACAGGAAATTGATCGGCTATCAGGGTGACGCTGCCAAGCCATCGTCGGTCCTGTTACGCAACAACGGTTCGCACATCGACATTCAGATCGACGGCACCAAGGGAATCGGCAAGGAAGATGCCGCCGGTGTCGCCGACGTGGTGCTCGAGGCGGCGCTATCAACCATCCTCGACCTGGAAGATTCGGTGACCGTGGTCGATGCAGACGACAAGGTGCTGGCGTACGACAACTGGCTCGGTATTCTGAAAGCCACCCTGACCGAAAGCGTGTCCAAGGGCGGCAAGACCTTTACCCGCAGCCTGAATCCCGATCGCCAGTACACGGCCGCCATCGGCGCCGACAATGCCAAGGATGGCGTGGTCACGCTGCATGGCCGCTCGCTGCTGTTCCTGCGTAACGTCGGTCACTTGATGACCAATCCGGCGATCCTCGATGAAAACGGCCACGAGATTTTCGAAGGTATTCTCGATGCGGTGGTCACCGTCACGATCGCGCTGCACGACCTGCATCGCCAGCCCGGCCAGACCATCGGCAACTCCCGGACCGGCTCGGTGTATATCGTCAAGCCGAAAATGCACGGACCGGATGAAGTCGCATTCGCCAGCGAACTGTTCGCCCGCGTCGAAAAAATGCTCGGCCTGCCGGCCGACACCGTCAAGCTCGGGATCATGGATGAAGAGCGTCGTACCAGCGTCAACCTGAAGGCCTGCATCGCTTCGGCCGGCGCCCGGGTCGCCTTCATCAACACCGGCTTCCTGGACCGCACCGGCGATGAAATGCACACCGCCATGCAGGCCGGCCCGATGATCCGCAAGGGTGATATGAAGACCAGCGCCTGGCTGACTGCCTACGAGCGCAGCAACGTGCTGGTGGGGTTGTCGTGCGGGCTGCGCGGACGCGCGCAGATCGGCAAGGGCATGTGGGCCATGCCGGACCTGATGGCGGCGATGCTGGAGCAAAAGATCGCCCATCCGCGCGCCGGCGCCAATACCGCCTGGGTGCCGTCACCGACGGCCGCGACCTTGCACGCGCTGCACTACCACCAGGTCAACGTCGCAGAGGTGCAAAAAGAACTGGAAAAAGTCGATGCCGCCAAGGAAACCGACAAGTTGCTCAACGACCTGTTGCAGATTCCGGTGGTCACGCAAGCCAAGTGGTCGGCTGCCGACCTCCAGCAGGAGCTCGACAACAATGCCCAGGGCATCCTCGGGTATGTGGTGCGCTGGATCGACCAGGGCGTCGGTTGCTCGAAGGTGCCGGACATTCACAACATCGGCTTGATGGAAGATCGCGCGACGCTGCGCATCTCCAGTCAGCACATTGCGAACTGGCTGTTGCACGGCGTGGTCACCGAAGCACAGGTGAATGAGACCCTGCAGCGCATGGCAAAAGTGGTGGATGGCCAGAACGCCGGCGATGCGCTGTACAAACCGATGGCGCCGGATTTCGAAAAATCCTACGCTTACCGCGCCGCCCGCGATCTGGTCCTGAAAGGCCTGGAGCAACCGAGCGGCTACACCGAGCCGTTGCTGCATGCCTGGCGTCTGAAGGTCAAGGCCGAGGTTTGATCGGCTGCATTTCTGCGGCAGGTACCCCGTGTAGCGTACGCAGCGCATGAAACGAAAAACCCGGCGCGCAGCCGGGTTTTTCATTCGTGTGCTGCGGCACCACGTTCACCGGTCGAATCGTTAAAACTTCCCCATGAAATCACGCTTGCCGACTTCGACGCCGTTGTGACGCAGGATTGCGTAGGCGGTCGTCGCATGAAAGAAAAACTGCGGCAGCGCGTAGTGGGTCAGATACACCTGACCGGTGAAGGTCTTGCTGTTCGGGCCGGCGCTGGTCTGCACTTCGCGCGCTTCGCTGCCGACGATCTGCGCTTTCGGCAGGCTGTCGATGAAGGCGACCGTCTTGTCCAGGCGCGCGCGCAGGTCGGCAAAACTGGTTTCGGTATCCTCGTATTTCGGCACCTCGACGCCGGCCAGGCGGGCGCAGGCGCCCTTGGCAAAATCGGCAGCGATCTGGATCTGCCGCGTCAGCGCGAACATGTCCGGAAAGAGGCGTGCCTGCAGCAGGGCGTTCGGATCGATCTTGCGCTCGGCGGCGTGGGTTTCGGCCTTGGTCAGGAGATCGCGCAGGCTGGTGAGGATCTGGCGGAACACCGGCACCGATGCATCGTACATGGTCAGGGACATTGAAAAACTCCGAAGCGATTGAAAGAGCCGCGATCATAGCAACTCGGCACCGATCGCGCTTTGCGGAACTGGAAGGCGTCTATGAACGATTCAGGTTCGCATCGAGCCGGGCGCGCAGATCCGGGCCGTCGATCGGTGTTGCCGTTGCCAACTGCACGGCGGAATCGGCACCGCCGGCTTGTCGCACCTGCGCCTGAATCAGCCGTTGAATCGGCTTGACGCCCGGTTCGACAGTTCCGAAAAAAGCCACCCGGCTGCCGTGCTGGATCAACAGCGTTGGGAAATTCTCGACATCGACATCGCCCACCAGATCGGCTTCGTCTTCGATATCGATCCAGACGAATTGCATGTCCGGGTGCAGCGCGGCCAAGGCGCCGAAGCTGTCGCGGAAATTGCCGCAGACATCGCACCAGGCCGCGCACAGGCACGCCACGCACCAGCGACCATCGCTCAGCGCGGCGCGCAGTTGGGCGTGATTGTCGGGTGCGAGAGTCAGGACGGGCATCGGCGCATTGTACCGTCTGCTGGAAACCATCCGCTGTCGACGCCGAACCGACAAGGCGAAGTCACAAGCCTAAGTCACAAGGTGAATTCACGCGCCGAATCGCCGCCGCTAGCTTAAAATAACGCCATGCCCGTCGTCCTTGCCATCGAATCCTCCTACGAAATTGCCTCCGTCGCGATCCGCAACGATCAACGCCTGTGGAGCCGTCAGATCGACGGCGTGCAATCCCATTCGCAGAGCCTGCTGCCGATGGTTCAGGCCGTGCTGGCCGAGGCCGGCATGCAATTGAACCAATGCGATGCGATCGCCTTCGGCGCCGGACCGGGTTCCTTCACCGGCGTGCGCACGGCTTGCGGCGTGGCCCAGGGCCTGGCGTTTGGCGCCGGCCTGCCGGTGCTTCCGGTCGACACATTGGCGGCCGCGGCGCAGGCCTGCCATGAAGCCACTGGCGCGGCAGCGGTGCTGGTGGTGCTCGATGCGCGCATGGGCGAAGTCTATTGGAGCCAGTATCGGTTCGACGGCGCGTGTTCGGTGGTTATCGCGCCACGACTCGGCCTGCCCGCCAGCGTCGAGCCAGTCGGTCAGGTTGTCTTGTGCGGCAACGGCGCAGCAGTCTATGCGGATCGATTTTCGGCAGAAGTGTTCGGTGCCGCAAGTCGCGCTGACCTGATGCCGCACGCGGCGCAGATCGCCTTGCTCGGCCAGTGCATGCTGGCGTGCGGGCAAGCCGTTCCCGCGCGGGATGCCCAACCGGTCTATTTGCGCAACCAGGTCGCCTTGACGACTTTGGAACGCGCGCTGGCCAAAGCGGAATCGGCGGCATGAATCCGAGCGTCCACACCGACGAACCTGGCAAGCCTGGCGCATCTTGCGCATCTGCCGCATCTGCGGCATCTGCCGCATCTGTCGCATCTGCCACAGTCCCTGGGCCGCTGTCGAATCGCATCCTCGCGGATCTGCGCCTGTATGCCATGGCGAATGCCGATCTGCCGGAAGTCGAAGCGATCGAACGCGATGTCTACGAACATCCCTGGACCATGGGCAATTTCATCGATTCCCTGGCCAGTGGTTACGAGACCGGGGTGGCGCGCGACGGCGCCGGCGCAGTGGCCGGCTATTTCCTGCTGCTGATCGCGCCGGACGAGGCGCATCTCTTGAACATCACCGTGCGGCGCGCGTTCCAGGGGCACGGCATTGGACGGGTCCTGCTGGATCGGGCTTGCCAGATTGCGCGCGCGCGTGCGACCAGCGCCATGTTGCTGGAAGTGCGGCCTTCGAATCCGCATGCGCTGGCTGTCTACCGGCATGTCGGCTTTCGCCAGATCGGTGTACGCAAGGGCTATTATCCCGCCGCGCATCAGAAGCGCGAAGACGCTATCGTGATGCGGCTGGGGCTGTGATGCGGTATCTCGGGATCCGGACATGAGCCGCCGCGACGACATGATCGATGCGCTCGGCATCGGCCCGCAATGGGTGCGGCGCGGCACTGTGGCTGACCGGACCAACCCGCCGCACGGGACGGATCTCGAAGCGGTCGCAACCGAACCGTTGCAACGCGCTACGACTGCGCAAATGGTAGCGCCGCCCACCGATGCCGAGATCGCGGCGATGGATTGGATCACGCTGCAGGCGGCCGTCAGCACCTGTACGCGCTGCGCCTTGTGTACCTCGCGTACCCGGACCGTGTTCGGCGTCGGCGATCCGAATCCGTCCTGGTTGTTCGTCGGCGAAGGGCCGGGGCGCAACGAGGACCGTCAGGGCGAGCCCTTCATCGGACCGGCCGGTAAACTGCTCGACAACATGCTGGCGGCGATTTCGCTCGATCGCCGTCAGGGCGTTTTCATTGCCAATGTCGTCAAGTGCCGACCGACCGATGCCGACGGCAAGGACCGTGCGCCGGCCAGCGACGAGGTCGCCGCCTGCCGGCCTTATCTGGAGCGCCAGATCGCCTTGTTGAAACCGACGCTGCTGGTGGCGCTCGGAAAAACCGCGGCGCTGGCGCTGCTGCAACGTCCGCCCGCGACACCGCTGTCCGCGCTGCGTGGCGAGGTGCATCACTACGCGGCGCTGCCGATTGTGGCGACCTACCATCCGGCATACCTTCTGCGGGTGCCGGCCGACAAGCGCAAGACCTGGGAAGACCTTTGCCTGGCGATGGACTTGCTGCCCGCTGCCAGCGCTGGGTCGGACGTGGGTGGGGCGGTCTGAGCCCGATCGTTACACATGCTGCCTGAACCGGACCGCTTCCAGGCGTCCTTCCATCGTCGCTGGCAGCATTTGCACGATCCGCACGTGCGCTCGCTCGCCTGGCTGCTGGATTCGCCCGGACTGCTCGATCCGGATGCTGCCCGGTGGGATGGAAAAATTGCCACGCTCGCAATCGAACCGATGGGTCTCGCGCAATGGCTGTCCGATCTAGACGCCGCTCCCCGGTCATTGCACGAGCATCTGAACGTCGGGTTCATTTCGCGCCTGGGCCGCTATGCCGAAAGCCTGATGGCGTTCTACTTCACGGCGCAAGGATCGCTGGTCGCGCATGGCCTGCAAGTACAGGCCGCGCGCAACGATACCATCGGCGAATTCGACTTTTTGCTGCGCGAAGACGGCCACCTGGTCCACTGGGAACTGGCCACCAAGTTCTATCTGTTCGAGGCGCCCGGCAAGGCCGAGGATGGCGACTATTTCATCGGCCCGAACCTGGCCGACACGCTCGGTGCAAAGATGCAAAAGATCCTGCAACGCCAACTCGCGCTGTCGATGCATCCGGCCGCCCAGGCGTATCTGCCGCAATCGGTGCTGCATGCCCGGGCCCTGATCAAGGGCTGGCTGTTCTATTCGCTATCGTGCGATCGCGACGATCGCGCGGTGATGGCCGCCTCGGGTGTGGCGGCAGCGCACTGCAACGGATTCTGGTGCCCGCTGGCGGAATTCGATCGCGTTGGGGGAGAGCGTTTCGTGGTCTTGCCGCGCTTGACGTGGCTGGCACCGGCGCGCGTACCGCTGAGCGACGGACTGAGTCACGCCGCGATGGCGCTCTGGCTGGGCGAACATTTTGCGCAGGATGCCATGCCGGTGATGGTGGCCGTGCTGCATGCGCAATCCGGCGATCCGCAGACTGATGCCGTTGCAATGGGGCTGGAAGTTGCGCGCGGATTTATCGTGCCCGACGATTGGCGCGCCCGGGCTGGCGACCGGATGCAACGCACTGTTTTGCGGACGGGCGGCAGCTGAGCTGGCTTGCTCCAACTGCTACCGGAGCAAACAATCGATGTTGAAGACCCGTGCTGAAAATCAGTGCTTTTCTTCGCCGATCATCGCCAGCGAATCGTGCTC
>JAYUWF010000092.1:0-20115 GCA_043753685.1 Herminiimonas sp. | reverse complement strand
TTTCGACTTTTGTCCGACCGATGTGCTGCGACTGCATTTCGGTGCCGCACTGACCGACTCGAGCGGCTTCGTCACCGCCCTGCTGGCCGGCCAGCCATGGCAGGACGCCTGCTATACCAGCGCGAGCGGTGTCGGTTTCCTGCCCTTCGGCGCCTTGCCCGACGACGCCGCACTGGATTACGCCAGCGCGTGGATGCAGGCCCGTCCCGACTGGTTCGACGGCGCCCTCGACAGCCTCGACCTGGCGCCGGAGTCCATCGTCGTCTGCGACTGTCCGCGATTGCCCGCCGCCCTGCGCAGCCAGGCACTGGCGGCGGCCGACCTGATCGTCGTGGTCTGCACGCCCGACCCGCTGTCGCTGGCTGCCGCAAGCCGACTGGCGCACCAACTGCAAGACCTTGGGGAACCTGCCACCGATGGCGCAGCGCGCGCCTGCACGATCCTGCTCAACCGGTTCGAGGCAGCACGCCGGCTCGATCGCGATATCCAGCTGTTGCTGCAGCGTCGACATGGTCAACTGGTCGCGCCAGTGGTGATCCACCGCGATGAATCCATGCGCGAAGCGCTGGCGCACAAGCAGACCGTGTTCGAATATGCGCCGGCAGCGCAGACTGCGCACGAATTCGCGGCACTGGCCACCTGGACCATCGCGCGTACCCGCGCGCGTCTGGCACCTGCATGAGCGGCCCGGGCCCGGTACCGAACTCTGCCTGGCAGCGCCTGACCGACACGCCGGCCAGTCTTTACCACAGCGCCCGGGCACGCCTGGCCCCCTGGTTCGATCGCGCCATGCTGTCGCTGTTCGCGGTGATCGCGCCCTATGGAGTGGTGCCCGCCAGCGCCGGACAGGCGCGCGCCCAGCTTTTCCCGCAGGTCGACTTTGCCAACTTGCGCCTTGCCGACCTGATCCGTATTCCGTTGCAACTGCTGTGGCTGGTACTGGTGCGGCCGCAGGCGCCGGACGCGCCCAGGTTCCTGCTGGCGTCGCTGCTGCGGTTGCAGCTCTGGCTCGGCAACCTGATTCGCCTGCTGCGCCTGGCCGGCGGTGGCATGCGTCGCACCGCGCGGACGGGATTCATCCGCGTCCTGCCGCAGCCGGCACTTGCCACGCTGCGCCGCACGCGCAGCGACTGGCTGGCGGCAACGCGCATCGGCGCGTTCGGTGAACAACTGGCCGGCCATGCATTCTGGCGCCTGCCGCTGGTGCAAGCCGCAGCGTTCGCCCTGGCGCTGGTGCTGGCGGTGCTGTGCATCACCACGCCTTTCAACGTCGCCGGCCAGGTGCTGTTTCTGGTGTGCCTGTGGGCAGCCGCGATGCTGGTGCGTCGGGTGCCGGGGCCACTGCCCACCCTGGTGCTAATCGTGCTGTCGGTGACCGCCTCGACCCGCTACCTGTGGTGGCGCGTTGCCACCACGCTGAACTGGGACCAGCCGTTCGACCTGATGTGGGGATTCGGCCTGGTGGCCGCCGAAGTGTATGTGTGGGTGGTGCTGTTGCTCGGCTATATGCAGAGCGCCTGGCCACTCAAGCGCAAGCCCGTACCGCTGCCCCCCGATCCGCGCGACTGGCCCACCGTGGACGTGTTCATTCCGACCTATAACGAGCCGCTGTCGGTGGTCAAGCCGACCGTGTTCGCTGCCATGGGCATCGACTGGCCCGCCGACAAGCTGCGCATTTACCTGCTCGACGACGGCCGGCGCGATGCGTTTCGCGACTTCGCAGCCGAGCTCGGCATCGGTTACATGGTCCGTCCCGACAACGCCCATGCCAAGGCCGGCAACCTGAACCGGGCCCTGGCGCGCACCGATGGCGAATTCGTCGCCATTTTCGATTGCGACCACATACCGACCCGCTCCTTCCTGCAAGTGACGATGGGCTGGTTCATCGGCGACCCGAAGATGGCGCTGCTGCAAACGCCGCACCATTTCTTTTCGCCGGATCCGTTCGAGAAGAACCTGGGCGTCTTTCGCAACATGCCGAACGAAGGCGAACTGTTCTACGGCGTGGTCCAGGATGGCAACGACCTGTGGAATGCCACCTTCTTTTGCGGCTCCTGCGCGGTGATCCGGCGCGAGCCGCTGGAGCGGGTCGGCGGCATCGCCGTCGAGACCGTCACCGAAGATGCGCACACCGCATTGAAGATGCAGCGCCTCGGCTACAAGTCGGCCTACCTGAACGTGCCGCTGGCAGCCGGCCTGGCCACCGAAAGCCTGTCGGCGCACATCGGCCAGCGCATCCGCTGGGCGCGCGGCATGGCGCAGATTTTCCGGCTCGACAATCCGTTTCTGGGCAAGGGGCTCACCTGGGCGCAGCGCGCCTGCTACGGCAATTCGATGATGCACTTCTTCAACGGCGGCCCGCGCCTGGTGTTCCTGACGGCGCCACTGGCCTTCCTGATCTTCCATGCATACGTGATCTATGCGCCGGCGATCATGGTGCTGCTGTTCGTCATGCCGCACATGGTACATGCCAGCCTGACCAATTCGCGCATCCAGGGCAAGCATCGGCATTCCTTCTGGGCCGAAGTGTATGAAACCGTGCTGGCTTGGTACATCGTGCGCCCGACCACGGTGGCGCTGATGAATCCGCACAAGGGCAAGTTCAACGTCACCGCCAAGGGTGGCCTGGTCGATCGCGGCTACTTCGACTGGGACATCACCACACCGTACGTGATCACGGTCATCCTGAACCTGATCGGTGTCGGTTTCGGTATCTGGCGCCTGTTGAACGGGCCCGCCGACGAAGCATCGACCACCTGGCTCAACCTGATCTGGACGGTCTACAACCTGCTGATCCTGGGTGCGGCGATTTCGGTGGCGCTCGAAGCCCGCCAGCAGCGCCGCTCGCATCGCGTGCAGATCGCCTTGCCGGCACTGCTGCATCTGCCGGACGGCAAGCTGGTGCGCTGCCGGACGGTCGATTTTTCCGAAGGTGGGGCCTCGCTGGCCGTCGAGCCGCACCTGGGCGCGGCCATGCCGCTGGACGCACTGACCGCGGAGACGGCGGTCAGCGTCTCGCTCTGGCGCGGCGAGGCCGAACATCAATTCCCGGCGCTGGTGACGGCCACCGGCGGCGTCAATGTCCGGGTGCGCTGGAACCTGCAAACCCAGGCCCAGGAAATGGCGCTGGTACAGTGCACGTTTTCGCGCGCCGATGCCTGGGTATCCTGGGCCGACGGCCGCCCCATCGATCGACCGCTGCATGGCCTGATGGAAGTGCTGTGGGTCGGCCTCTCCGGTTACCGCCGCATGATCGATTACGCACCCGCATCGATGACACCGGCGTTCACTGCCATGCGACGCTCCTTCACCGCACTGGCAAGCCTGTTGCCGCGCCATCCAGCGCTGGACCTGTCTGCACAACATCCAAAATGAAACGACTCCCCATGCCGTCAGCGGACACTGCATCGCTCTTCCTCGCACCGCAAGCAGCCGCCCGTCACGGCCGGTTGACGCGCTGTGCCTGCGCATTGCTGGCAAACTGGCTGGTCGTGGCCAGCAGCCTGGCGACCGTCAGCAGTACGGCTCATGCCGCCGACGCTGCGTCTGCTGCTGCATCTGCCGTAATACCTGTCGCTGCACCTTCTGCCGCACCTCCGGTTTCCCAGCCGGCAGCCGCGCTCAACGCAACCTTTACGCCGCCACCTGCAGCCGCCACCCCCGTGCCCGCAACAGCAGCGGTCGCCACGCCGACGGTCGAACAACGCACCCTGAAGTTCAGCCAGCTCACCAATCAGAAAACGGTCGCCCTACGCACCAGCGACGGCCGCGCCGGCATCAACTTCGGCGTGCGCCGCGACGAGATCGTCACGCGCGCGGTGCTGCGGTTGCGCTATACCTATTCGCCGGCGCTGATACCGACGCAATCCCATATCAAGCTGTCGATGAATGGCGAACTGATGGGCGTGGTGCCGATCACCGCGGAAGACGCCGGCAAGAAGATGCTGTTCGAAACCGAGATCGATCCGCGCCTGCTGACCGATTTCAACACGCTCTTCATGCAGTTCATCGGCCACTATGCCGCCCAGTGCGAGGATCCGATCCACAGCAGCCTGTGGGCCGATGTCAGCGGCACCAGCGAACTGGTGCTGTCGGTACAGAAGCTGGCGCTGGCGAACGACCTGGCCACCCTGCCCGAGCCGTTCTTCGATCGGCGCGACAGCGGCCGCCTGAATCTCAATTTCCTGTTCGGCGCCACGCCCAGCCGGTCCACCCTGCAGGCCGCTGCCGTGACCGCATCCTGGTTCGGCAAGCTGGCGGCCTGGCGCGGTGCGCGTTTTCCGACTGCGTTCAACAAGATCCCGGCCGGCCATGCAGTCGTGTTCGCACCGAACGACGAACGTCCCGCGGCCCTCGCCTCGCTGGCGCCCGCCACCGGCCCGGGCCTGCTGGTGATGACCAATCCCTCGGACCCGGCATCGAAGCTGCTGGTGCTGCTTGGTCGTCACGGCGCCGACATGCAGCGCGCTGCCGAATCGCTCGCGCTCGGCAACCTGGTCATGTCCGGCAATCAGCTCAGCGTCAAGGAAAGCACGCGTGCTGCGCCGCGCGTGGCCTACGATGCGCCGAACTGGGTCCGGCTGGATCGGCCGATGCGTTTCTCCGAACTGGTCGCCTCGCCGCAGGAGCTGCAGGTCTCCGGCCACGAGCCACCGCCGATTGTGCTCAATCTGCGCATTCCGCCCGACCTGTTCACCTGGCGCAGCAAGGGCGTGCCCCTGGATCTGAAATACCGCTATAGCCCGCCCTCGCGCAGCAGCGAATCGCGCCTGACCATGCGCATCAACAATGAGCTGGTTCAGGCCTTCACGCTGGCGGCCGCCAGTCAACCCGGCGAGAGCAGCCGGCTGCGACTGCCGGTACTGGAGGACGGTCTGCTGCTGGACCAGCAATCCGTGCTGATCCCGGCCTTCAAGCTGGGTATCCGCAACTCGCTGCAGTACGGTTTTTCATTCACGTACCTGAAAGAGTCGAATTGCCGCGACACCCAGGTCGACAACCTGAGCGCGATGATCGATGCCGATTCGAAGATCGATTTCTCCGGATTGCCGAATTACGCCGAAATGCCCAATCTCGGTTTCTTCGCCAGCTCAGGCTACCCGTTCACGAAATTTGCCGATCTGGCGCAAACGGTCGTGGTACTGCCCGAAGTCGCCTCGGCGCTGGACGTGCAGACCATGCTGGCGCTGATGGGCCGCATGGGCGAATCGACCGGCGTGGTGGCCACGCGTGTCCGCGTGGCGGGACCGACGGATGAAGCAGCCCTGAAGGATGCCGACCTGTTGCTGGTGGGCGTGATGCCCCAACAGACACTGCTCGGCAAGTGGGGCGCGCAATTGCCGGCCGGCGTACTCGGCACCAGCAAGCGCATCAGCACGCCGCTGCACGGGATGAGCGCCCTGTTCGAATGGTTCGGCATGAACGTGCGGCCCGACGCCACCATCGCCACGCAACAGAATGTCGAGGGCAACGGACCGCTGGCGCTAATGCTGGGGTTCGAGTCGCCGCTGTCTCGTGAACGCAGCGTGGTCGCGGTCACGGCTTCGGCACCCGAACTGATGGGCCAGGTGCTCGACACCTTGGACGACACCAGCCGGCAGCTGGCGATCCGCGGCAGTGCGGTCTTCATCCGTGGCCAGCAGGTCGACAGCGTTCTCGCCAGCGCGACCTACACGGTCGGTACCCTGCCGTTCTGGACCTCGATCTGGTACGGCATGTCGGAACATCCGATCCTGCTGGCCCTGGCAGCGGTGATCTCGATCCTGATCCTGGCCTTTGCGATGTGGCGCGGTCTGCGTGCGGTTGCCGCGCGCCGCGCCGGTGGCGGTGGATGAAGGTGAGACAGCGCAGGCGCGTCGCTGCGGCCGGCTCCGGGCAGGCTCGGGCTTGCACGCGGCTGCGGGCCCTGCTGGGCGCCGCCGGTGCATGCCTGTTGCTGCTCGCGGCGCCGGTCGATGCCGCCGCTGAATGTCGCAACCGGGCGAGGTCGGCGGGCTGGCCGGCGTGGGATGGTTTTGCCACGAATTTCCTCGGCGACGGCGCACGCGTCATCGATCCCTCCACGCCGAACGGCCAGACCACATCGGAGGGTCAGGCCTACGCCCTCTTCTTCGCCCTGGTGGCGGACGACCGGCCACGCTTCGATCGCCTGCTGCGCTGGACCGAAGACAACCTGGCCGGCGGTGACCTCGGCGCGCGCTTGCCGGCTTGGCTGTGGGGTAAAAAAAGCGATGGCACCTGGGGCATCATCGACGACAACCCGGCCTCGGATGCCGATCTGTGGATTGCCTACGCCTTGCTGGAAGCAGCGCGGGTGTGGAACGTGCCCCGCTTCCGCGTGCTGGGCCAGCAGATTGCCCAGCGCATCCTGCGCGAAGAAACCGTGGTGATCGACGGTCTGGGACAAATCCTGCTGCCGGCACCGAAGGGTTTCATGCCGGCGAGCGATACGGTCCGTCTGAATCCGAGTTACGCACCCCTGCAGGTGCTGCGGCGTCTGGCCGCCGGCAGCATCGATGCCGAGTCGAAGGCGCAATGGAATGCCCAGGTCGCCACCACGCAACGCCTGATTCTCGACGGTGCACCGCACGGCTTCGTCCCCGATTGGGTCGTGTATCAGGTCGGCAAGGGCTTTCGGGCCGATGGTGATACGGCGGGCACCGGCAGTTTCAATGCGATCCGGACGTATCTGTGGGCCGGCATGCTGGCGCCGGCCGAACCGCACCGCATCGCACTGCAAAAGGCACTCGCGCCGATGCTGACGGCGACCATCTCGAACGGCGCGCCGCCACAGCAGGTCGATACCCGCAGCGGCGCCGTGAGCGGCATCGGCGATGCCGGCTTTTCCGCGGCGCTGCTGCCGCTGCTGTCGATGCTGCCGGACGGCCGGAGCGCGGCGCTGCAGCGGTCCCGGATCAAGACCCTTGATCCATCGACCCGGCGCGACAATTATTACGAGCAGGCGTTGACGCTGTTCGGCCTCGGCTGGGACGATCGCCGGTATCGCTTCAAGGTCGATGGCAGGCTCGAGCGTGGAATGCGATGCAACGCCCGCTGATCGCCCTCGCCATCGGCGCCGGACTGGCGACGCCGGCTGCCTTCGCTGCCACGGCGCTGGTGGCGCTCGACCCCGGCTGGGCCGGTACGTTGCTTCTGAAAAAATCGGTGTCGCTCACGCTCTCTGCTTATCCACGCACGGCGCTGGCTGCCAATGCCCTCCCGAGAGATCGGCACGCCCTGCGGGCGGCGGGCGTGCTGCCTCTCCAGCTGAGCATGCGCCTCCAGCAGAACGCGCCGGCTGCAATCATGACCGCAAGTGCCGAGCGCTTTGCTCCGACCGATTTCCCGACCCCCTCGATACCGCTGGTCGAACCTGCGCAGGCAGCGCTGCTCGACCAGGCCCGTTTCTGGATCAGTGAGCGCCGCGACGATCTGGCCGAGCTGGCGTTGACAAAGCTGTTCAGAATTTCGCCAGACGATCTGCAAGGACTGGAGCTGCTGGCACGCATCCAGCTGCGCCAGCAATCTCCTGATGCCGTGCACAAGACCGTCGAGCGGATGCGCTTGCTGAAACCGTACGCGCCACAGATCGGTCGCATCGACGCCCTGATTCGGGTCGATGGCGAGGACCGCAAGACGCTGCAGGAAATCCGCCAACTGGCCCGCAGCGGACGTTACGCGGAAGCTGCCGGCGCAATGCGCGCACTCTACCCCGACGGTCCGCCGAGCGAGGAAATGACGCTCGAATACTGGAACATGGTGGCCAGCGCGCCGAACGGCCGTCCACGTGCCATCGCCGGCCTGCAGGCACTGGCGCGCAGTGAACCGGGCAATCTACGCTTCCGTCTCGCGCTGGCCGAATTGCTGACGTCGCGCGCGCCGGTCGATCGGGCGGCATTGACCCAACTGATCGCACTAACCGAAGTGCCGGCGTATGCAAAACAGGCGCGCGCTGCGTGGCGACGCGCGATGCTGGCGCTCGACAGCAGCAGCGCCAGCATCGGTTTGTTGCGGTTCTACCTGGCGCAGGACAGCCAGGACACCGCCGTGCGGGAGCGCCTGCAGCAAGCCATCGTCGCCGTCGAAGCGCGTCGCAAATTGCTGGTCGATCCGAATTACCAGGCCCGGCAATCCGGCCTGGCGCTGCTGGCAGCCGGCAAGCTCGACGCCGCCGCCGAGCCGCTGCAGCGCGCCTACGCGGCCCGACCGGCCGACATCGAACTGATCAACGGACTGGGCCTGCTACGCCTACGTCAACGCCGGCATGCAGAATCCGAAGCGCTGTTCCTGCGTGCCGCAACGCTCGATGGCGGCCAGCGAACCCGCTGGCAACGCATGGCTGGCGTGGCGCGCTACTGGGGCTTGCTGGCGCAGGCCGAGCGTGATGTCGCGGCAAACAATGCCGCGCTGGCCGAACAGCATCTGCGCGAGGCAAGGGCAATCGATCCGCGCGAACCGGCGGCGATGCTGGCGCTGGCCGCACTGTTCGATGCACAGCAGCGCAGCATCGATGCGGCTCGCACCTATCGCGAAGTGCTGGCGCAGGAGCCGACGAACCGGCCTGCCCTGAACGAATTGATCCGCCTGTATTTGCGCATTGGCCAGGCCGACCTGGCGCAGCAATTGATCGTACAGCTGCCCGCATTGCAACGACAGGCACTGACCGCCAGCATGAACCGCGCCCGCGCCGGCCGCTTGCGTACCCAGGCGGACGAGCTGGTGGCGCGAGGCAGCAATGGCGAGGCGATCGCCTTGCTCGAGCAAGCCGTCGCGCTCGATGCGAGCGATCCCTGGCTGCGCTTCGATCTGGCGCGCCTGTACGTCAGGCGCAATGGCGGTGACGACACGGACCGCGCCGAGCGCCTGTTTGCCGATCTGATCGCAACACCGGCGCCCGATCCGGCAGCGTTATACGCCGCTGCCCTGTTCGAGGACAGCCGCGATCGCCCGCTACAGGCCCTTGCCGATCTCGAACGGGTGCCGGTGCTGGAACGCGAAGCAAAACTGACCGACCTGCAGCGGCGCCTGTGGCTATCGCTGCGCATCCAGCGCGCGCGACAACTGGCGCAAGACGACCAGACTGCCGCAGCGCGCAACCTGCTCGATGGCGCGGCAACGGCGATCGGCAATGATCCGGTGCTGCTGCCGAAAGTCGCCGAGGCGCTGGCAGGGCTCGATGCGCCCGCCAACGTGCCTGACCCGATCGATACCCTGATCGCCAGCGGACAGGTCGCCCTGGCGCGAATCGAGATCGATCGGCAGGCCAGTGGTGCGCTTTCAGCCGACGCTGCGGCGAATCTGGCAAGCCGGTTGATCGACCTGCGGGACGATGTCGCGGCACTGGTCCTGATCGATACCGCGCTGGCAGCGGCACCCGACAACCCGCGACTGCTGGAACAGGCTGCCGACATCGCCCAGCGCAACGACCAGCCGGACCTGGCGATCACCTATCTGATGCGCGCGACCGCGGCGCGCCAGTCGGCGCGACCGGGCGTCTTTGCCCGCATGACGCTGTCGGCTCCCGCAGAGACGTCGCCGGCCACTTCCGAGGCAACCTCTCCAGGCTCGCCATCGGCTTCCACCTCCGCGCCCGCGCTTTATTCGATGCAGATTCAAAGTGCCTTGCCGGCCAACGATGTACCAGCCGGCAGCCGCCCCGACGGCAGTTACCGCAAGCTGGCCGACCTGCTAGACAACCGCAGCCGCTGGATTGCCGGCGCAGTCGACACCCGTACCCGCAGCGGCAGCGCCGGCACTTCGCAATACCGCAGTGTCGAAGTGCCGCTCGAATACCGCCAGCCGTGGCGCGATGGCAGCCGGCTCTTTGCCCAGGCGATCGCGGTCGACACCGGCGCCGGCACGCTCGACCTGGCCGACACCGGATCTGCGGCGCGCTTCGGCAGCATCCTGTTGTGCCAGCCGCTGTGCAGCATCGGCGGCGCCAGCCAGCATGTGCGCGGATTGATGCTCGATGTCGGTATCGAGCGTGGTCAATGGCGTGCCGACATCGGTACCACGCCGCTCGGTTTTCCGATCCAGAACATCGTCGGTGGCGTGGTCAAGAAAGGCGACCTCGGCAAGTTTTCCTATTCGGTGGACGTATCGCGCCGGGCATTGACCGGCAGCGTATTGTCGTACGCCGGTGCCCGCGATCCTCGGACAGGCGAACTGTGGGGCGGCGTGCTGGCCAATGGCGTGCGCCTGGGCCTGTCGCGCGACGACGGGGGCGCGCTGGGCGCCTGGAGTTCGCTGGGATTGCATCGCCTGACCGGGCGCAACGTGCAGGCCAACGACCGTGTGCAGCTCATGGGTGGCACTTACTGGCGCATCATCAATGACGACGACCGTTTGCTGACGGTCGGCGCCAATGCGATGGCATGGCGCTTTTCGGAAAATGCCGGTGAATACACGTTCGGCCATGGCGGTTATTACAGCCCGCAAAAATTCGCCTCGCTGGCGTTGCCGGTGACTTTCAGCCAGCGCACCGCACGCTTGTCCTGGTCGGTGCGGGGGGCGCTCTCCGCATCGCGCTCGGCCACCGCCGGCGCCGATTATTTTCCGACCCGTCCGGACCTGCAGGCCCAGGCCGAGGCACTTACCGCCAGCAGCGGTTTCGATCCACGCTATACCGCATCCACCGGGCGCGGCATCGGCCGCTCGCTGGCCGCGGCATTCGAATTCCAGGTCAACCCGGCGCTGTTCGTGGGCGGCCGTTTCGGGATCGACCGCTCCACCGACTATGCGCCGAATCGGCTGCTGTTCTACTTCCGCTACAACCTCGACCGCAGCAGCGCCCGGCCGGTCAGCTTCCCGCCGGAGCCGCTGCTGCCGGCTTCGCAGTTCTAAGTTCCAACATGACCAATTTGCCTAACCACATCATCGGCCTGGCCATCGCGCTTGCCATCGCTGGCTGCAGTACGCTCGACAATCCGTTCGGCACGCGCACGGCAGCGCCGCGCGATCATTACGATCCGGCTTTTTTGAATGAAGCAGCGGTTGCCGCCTGGTCGAGGGGTGATCGCAGCACTGCCCTGTTGTTGCTCGAGCGTGCCGCCGTGATTGCGCCGCAAGATCGGCGCATCCTGAACAATCTGGAAATGGTGAAACGGACCGGCAGCCGCGACGTGCTGACGCACTACGGACCGATCATGGACGCGCAACGGGAAACCGCTACGCCTTCTGCCGCCACGGTGACGACGACGAGCGTCGGCCCGGCGCCGGCGGCGACACGCGCCATACCTGCGGCCAGCACCGCCGCTGCAACCGAAGCCGAAGCCAGGTTCGGACTCTGGCCGCGCTGACTGCATTAATGATCAGGCGGCCAATCCCTTGACCTTCAGGATTTCATCGAGCTTGCGACCCAGTGCATTGGCGTTGAAGGGCCGCACGATGTAACCGTCGGTGCCGGCTTCGGCGGCGGCCATGATGTCTTCCTTGCTAGCATGCGGCGTCACCATTAGGATCGGCAGATCGGCCATTCCCGGTGTCGAACGGATCGAGCGAATGAGGTCCAGCCCGTTCATGATCGGCATGGCGCAGTCGGTGATGATGAAGGTGACGGGCGCGCCGACCGCTTTCGCATTCTTGCAGGCGCGCAGCGCCATGGCGCCGTCGACCGCTTCCGAAATCTTGCGGTAGCCGAGCTCCTTCAACAGGTGCGTGACCACATGACGCATCGGCAATGCATCGTTGACAACCAGGAAGTGAAAATCGTTTTGCATAGCGCAGAGGATGAAGTACCGGAAAGACCCAGTCTACTACCAATGGAAAATTAGATTACCGCCGGGCATCAGCGCGGTTGGATCGCGGTTTCCAGTTCGCTCGCCAGTTTTTCAATGGTGAAGGGCTTGAGCAGCACCGTCGCCTTCAGGCCGACCGCGTCGTTCAAGGCAGTGGTATCCGAGTAGCCGCTGGCAAAAATGACCGGCATGTTCAAGCCGCGCTCGCGGGCCCGCTTGACGACCTCGGCACCGTTTATCTTCGGCATGGCGTAATCGATCACGAGCACGTCCGGTTCTTCGTTTTCCATCATGCTCAGGCCGGCAAAACCATCGGCGGCATGCGTGACCCGGTACCCCAGCAATACCAGACTCTCGACCAGAAAGTGGCGTACGTCGTCATCGTCGTCGATCACCAACACGCGGGTGTCGCCATGGATGTCGACGGCGCTGCGCAAATCGTTGTCTTCGGCCTCCACCGGCGCGACGGCGGTCGAGCGCCGCAACAGCAATGTGACAGTGGTGCCGCGTCCGGGCTGGCTTTCGATGTGGGCGGTGCCGCCGGCCTGGCGTGCGATGCCGTATACCTGCGCCAGCCCAAGACCTGTACCTTCGCCGACGCTCTTGGTGGTGAAGAAGGGATCGAAGGCACGCGAGCGCACGGCCTCCGACATGCCGGCGCCAGTGTCGGAGACGCTCAGTTCCAGGTAGTCGTCGGCCGCCAGTTCGGCATCATCGTCGATGCGACGGCGAATCGTCGCAATCTGCAGACGGCCGCCGCCCGGCATGGCATCGCGGGCATTGATGGCCAGGTTCAGCACCGCCAGTTCGAGCTGGGTATGGTCGGCCATGACGGCCACGCCCGCATCGTCGAGGGCGTAATGGATTTCGATATCGGCGCCGAGCGTTCGCAACAGCAGATCTTCCATGCCGAGGATCAGGGCGGTGGTGTCCACCGGCCGCAGATCGACCTGCTGCGAGCGTGAAAACGCCAGCAATTGCGAGGTCAACTTGGCGCCGCGCGCAGCCGCCTTCAAGCCATTCTCGGCCCAGCGGCCGATCTTGTCCTGGTCATTCGGGCGCAGCTTGATCAGGCTCAGGTTGCCAGAGATCGCCTGCAGCAGGTTGTTGAAGTCGTGCGCCAGGCCGCCGGTCAACTGGCCGACCGCTTCCATTTTCTGAGCCTGCGACAGGCGCGCTTCCATCGCGCGTTGTTCGGTCAGGTCGGTGATCACCGCACCGAGCACGTGGCCGGCGCCTTCGTCGAGTTCAATGTCGGTGACCGAGATCGAGATCGGGATCAGGCCGTGGTCGCTTGCCACCAAGGTGAATTCCGCACGGGAGGTGGCGTTGCTCTGGCATGCCATGACCTGCTCCAGCGACGGCCATTGGTCTTGCGTGAAAAACCGCTTGAAGCCGGTGCCGACGATCTTTTCCAGCGGTGCGCCGAGCAGTTCGGCCAGGCGCTGATTGCCGAACAAGATCACGCCTTCGGTCGACAATGTGACGGCGCCTTCCTTCATCTGCTCGATCAGGAACCGGTACGGACGGTCGGCGTTTTCAAGCGTGAAGATCCGGCTGGAACCCGAATGCTCGACCATCACCGCGTCGACATCGCCGTTGCGGATCGCATCGAGCGTTTCCTGCGCCTCCCGCAAACGAGCACTGAGTTCGGCAATCAGGGCCTGGTCGCTCAGCGCGGCAGAAGCCGTGTCGCGCTCGGAATTCATGACGCGGACTGCTCAGGCGAGACACCACATCGATGCAGAATCACGGTGTCGTTGGCCGCAGGTCGAGTCCGACCAGCACCCGTTCGGTATTGGACAAATCGCCGATGATGCGCGTCAGCGGTGCGGGCAAATGGCGTACCAGTGTCGGTAGCGCAAGGATCTGGTCGCCGGCGGCAAGTTGCGGATGGACCCGCAGGTCGATCACTTCGATCGTGTAGCGTCCGGCCAGGTGCGACTCGCACAACACTGTCAAGTTACGGATCGCGGCCAGCGATTTCGGCGTCTGACCGGCGACATACAGGCGCAATGCGTAGTGCGCGTCCGGATCGGCGCCGAGTGTGGCGATGGCTTCAGGAGTCGTCATTGAAATGCTTTCATACGATTAGCTGCGGCGCTTGGCCATGATCGATCGGTCTGCAGCCAGCGTTTTCTGTTGCAGGATGCGCTGGCGCGACAGGCCGGCGGCTTCGGCTTCTTCGGCTTCGAGCGAGGCCAGCATGTCGGCGATCTGCCGCTCCACGGTCTGGCGCTTGCGGGTGAATTCGCGGGTGCGGCTTTCCGCTTCCTGGCGCAGGCTGGCTTCTTCCTCGCGCTCGTGGGCTTCCTGGGTCACGCGCGCCGAGCCGGTCAAAACGCCGGCCGTGCCGATGTAGGCCGGTATCACGCTGATGCCATCGGAAGTGATCTGATACTCGCGCAACTGGTTGGAATGGCCCATGCCGCGCGCCTTGAGCACGTACAGCAGCCGGTTGCGCTCGCCATTGGAAGAATTGTTGGACAACGAGATCCACGTATCCATCAGCGAGGAAATCCCGTGATCGGCGGCGCTCATGGTTTCATCCACGCTCGACAGGCTGGTAAACAGCGCCGTGATACCGCGCGACTTCAACAGGTCGATCAGGCGCAGCAGGATCGAGCTGACTTCCGTGCCGGAGCCGCGAAAGGCCGAGATCGGATCGATGACGACGGTGGTCGGCTTGAACTGCGTGATATCGCGATTCATCTTTGCCAGGTGCATCTCGATACCGTACAGGCTGGGGCGCGCCGACTCGAAACGCAGCAGGCCGGACGTCAGGTGCTGCCCGAGTTCGAGCGATACCGAGCGCATGTTGCGGGCAATCTGGTCCTGTGACTCTTCGAAGGAAAAATACAGGCAGCGCTCTCCCTGGCGGCAGCTCTGGTCCACGAAGCAAGCGGCAAAGGTGGTCTTGCCGGTGCCGGCCAGACCGGAAATCAGCACGCTCGATCCGCGATAGTAACCACGCCGCTCGAACATGCTGTCAAGCTGGGGAATGCCGGATGAAACGATTTCGTCGGACGTCACATGATCGAGTCCGGCCGACGTGACCGGGAACACGCTGATGCCCTGCTCGTCGATCAGGAAGGGATATTCATTGGTGCCGTGGGCCGAACCGCGGTATTTGACCACCCGCAGGCGGCGGGTGGTGACCTGCTCCTCGACCCGGTTGTCCAGCAGGACCACGCAATCGGAGACATATTCCTCGATGCCGTAGCGGGTCAGCTGGCCATCGCCGCGTTCGCCGGTGATGATGGCGGTAACTTGACGGTCTTTCAGCCACTGAAAAAGCCGGCGGAGTTCCGCGCGCAGGATCGTGGTGTCGGAAAAACTGGAAAACAACGCTTCGATCGTATCGAGCACGACTCGCTTTGCGCCGATCTGATCGATCGCATAACCCAGGCGCACGAACAGACCTTCCAGGTCGTAGTCGCCGCTGGCGTCGATTTCGCCGCGCTCGACCTTGACATGATCGATCGTCAGCAACCGCCGGGCGACCAGATCGCCGAGATCGTATCCGAGCGATGCGACGTTCGCCGCCAGGTCGGCCGGCTCTTCCTCGAACGACATGAACACGCCGGGCTCGCCAGCCTCGATGATGCCGCTGACCAGGAAGGTCATCGAGAACAGCGTCTTGCCGCAACCGGCGGCGCCGCACAACAGGGTCGGCCGGCCGGCCGGCAAACCGCCGCCGGTAATTTCATCGAAACCGGTGATGCCGGTGGGAGTTTTTGGTAAAAGCTTCAATCGATCGTCCTTTCACGGCGCCAGGGTCGCGAGCCGCTGGCGTGGGATGCCCGACACAGGCATGGCGATGCGCTTCCGGATCGGAGGCGCAGGCATTCACGCATCTTTATACCTGTTTTCAGAGCAAACTGCCGGCGAACCTGTCCATCAAGAACGGAGCGCGGCGGAAAATCGCCACGTGGTTTCCGGCATTGATCGACTGATGGTTAGTATCGCCGCCGCCGTGCCAACGGCGCATGCTGCCGCACCGTTTCCGAAGCGTCAGGCGAAGCGCGAAAAATCCGGCTTGCGCTTCTCGAAAAAGGCGGCGAACGCCTCCTTCGCTTCGGGCGCGCGCAGCATGGCGCCGAAGGCCAGGTTCTCTTCGTCGATGCGCGCCTTGATCGCCGCCATCTGGCCGGCCTTCATCAGGCGCTTGGTGGTGCGCACCGACGACGCAGGCAGCGCCGCCAGTTTCGCCACCTGGACAGCGACGAACGGCATCAGTTCGCCGGCCGGCAGCACGCGGTTGACCAGCCCCATGGCAGCGGCTTCGGCCGCCAGGAATGGCTCGCCCATCAAGAGTTTTTCGGACGCGCGGCGCTCGCCTGCCAATTGCGGCAGCAGCAGGCTCGATGCGAACTCCGGACACAGGCCCAGCTGCGAAAACGGCATGCTGAATTTCGCATTCTCGGCCGCATACACCAGGTCGCAATGCAGCAGCAGCGTGGTGCCGATGCCGACGGCCGGGCCGGCGACGGCGGCGATGATCGGCTTGCTGCAATCGATCATCCGGTGCATGAACTGAAACACCGGGCTGATCGCGCCGCTCGGCGGATTCTTCATGAAATCCTCGAGGTCATTGCCCGCCGTGAAAATCTGCGGCTGGCCTGCGATCACGATCACGCGCACCGCCGGATCGTTCTCGCCGTCCTGCACGCCATCGGCCAGCGTCTGGTACATGGCCGAGGTGATTGCATTCTTCTTTTCCAGCCGGTTGAAGGTGAGCGTCAGAATCCCGCTATCCTTGTTCGATTCAATGTCCATGCTGTGTGTCCCCGGTTGACTGTCTTTTTTGAAACGATGCGTTCGGCTCGAATGCGTTTGTCTTACAGGCGTTCGAAAATTCCCGCCGCGCCCATGCCGGTGCCGACGCACATCGTCACCATGCCGTACTTCAGCTTGTTGCGCTGCATTGCATGAATCACCGTGGCCGAGCGGATTGCGCCGGTCGCGCCCAGCGGATGGCCGAGTGCGATCGCGCCGCCCATCGGATTGACCTTGGCCGGGTCCAGGCCCAGGTCTTGGATCACGGCGATCGCCTGCGCCGCGAAGGCTTCGTTCAATTCGATCCAGTCGATCTGGTCCTGCGTCAGGCCGCCCGCTTTCAAGGCTGCCGGAATCGCTTCCTTCGGACCGATGCCCATGATTTCCGGCGGCACGCCGCGCACTGCGAACGAGACGAAGCGCGCCAGCGGCGTCAGGTTGAATTGCTTGAGGATCTTTTCACTCACCAGGATCAGGGCGCCGGCGCCATCCGAGGTCTGCGAACTGTTACCGGCCGTGACCGAGCCTTTTGCCGAGAACACCGGGCGCAGTTTTGCCAGCGCCGCCAGATTCGCGTCGGCGCGCGCGCCTTCGTCGCGGTTGACGGTGCGACGGCTGATGTCGATCTGACCGGTCGCCAGGTTCGGCGTGCGCTCGATGATCTCGAACGGCGTGGTCTCCGCATCGAAGTCGCCGCGCTGTTGCGAGGCGATTGCCTTCAGATGCGAGTCGAGTGCGAATTGGTCCTGCGCCTCGCGCGATACCTTCCACTGCTGCGCGACCTTTTCCGCAGTCAGGCCCATGCCGTAGGCCATGCCGACATTCTCGTCCTTGAAGACATCCATGTTCACCGATGGATGAAAGCCCATCATCGGCACCATCGACATCGATTCGGCGCCGGCGGCGATCATCACATCGGCCTGGCCGACGCAGATGCGGTCGGCCGCCATGGCGACGGCCGTGATGCCGGAAGCGCAGTAGCGGTTGATGGTGACGCCGCCGATCGTGTTGGGCATGCCGGCCAGCAGCACGGCGTTACGGGCCATGTTCAAGCCCTGCGCACCTTCCGGAAAGGAGCAACCGACGATCGCATCTTCGATCGTCTTCGGATCCAGGCCCGGTACCTGTGCCAGCGCCGATTGCAGGACCGACACCAGCAGGTCGTCGGGACGGGTGGTGCGGAACATGCCGCGCGGCGCTTTGCCGATCGGGGAACGGGTGGCGGCGACGATGTAGGCTTCTTGTAACTGCTGAGTCATTTGGTTCTCCTGATGGTGCTTGGTATGTCGTTTCGCACGGAAGACGGTTCGGCTTCGCTTGGTACGCACTGTCTGATCAGTTGGGGACAGAGTACCGCTACGCTCAACTTTTTCCCGCAATTAGCTGGGCATGGGAATGAGTCGGCGATTTCGATCGCATGATTGCCAGTGCTTCAGGCCTCAGTTCCTTACTGGTTTACCGGTCTGCATCATTCCCATGATCCGCTCTTGCGTTTTAGGGTGATTCAGCAATTCCATGAAGGCGCGGCGCTCGGCATCGAGAAGCCACTGCTCGTCGACCAGACTGCCCTCGTCCACATCGCCGCCCGAGACGATCGAAGCGATCATGGTGCCGAGCTTGTAGTCGTGGGCCGAAATGAATCCGCCGTCGCGCATGTTGACCAGTTGCGCCATGATGGTCGCCATGCCGTAGCGACCCACCACCGGCACGCGTGCCTTCAACGGTGGCCGGTAGCCGGCGTCGAACATGGCGCGCGCCTCGACCTTCGCGACATGCAGCAATTCATAGGCATTGAAGACGATGACGTCGTCGCTCTTGAGGTAGCCCATCGCCTGCGCTTCGATCGCCGATTTCGAGACCGCTGCCGTGGCCGCATTGGTGAAATACGTCTTCAGGAATTGCAGGATGTCGTTGCCCTTGGCATCGGCCGCCGCGCGTACTGCCGCTTCCTTCAACCCGCCGCCGGCCGGTATCAGGCCGACACCGACTTCGACGAGACCGATATACGATTCGATCGACGCCACCCGCTTGGCCGCATGCATCATCAGCTCGCAACCGCCGCCCAGCGCCAGGCCGGCCACCGCTGCGACGATCGGCACGTTCGCGTATTTCATCGCCTGATGCGCTTGCTGCAGCTTGGCGACTTCCGGCTCGATCGCCTTGACGCCGCCCGACATGAACAGCGGCAGCATCGATTGCAGATCCGCGCCGGCCGAGAAGGCACCACCTTCGGCAGCGTCCGCACTCCACAGCACCAGGCCCTTGAAATTTCGCTCGGCTTCGTCGATCGCCTTGGCCAGTCCGGCGATGACGCCGGCTCCGATCACGTGCAATTTGGTCTTCAGCGACAGGATCAGGACCTCGTCGTCCTGATGCCAGATGCGCACCGATTCATCTTCGAACACGGTCGTACCCGCTGTCCTGCCATCGGGTGCGGTTGCACCCAGCACCGGGGAGCGGAACGCCTGGCGCGCATAGACCGGCAATGTGGAGCGCGGCACGTTCCTGCCGGTCTTGGCAGAGTACGAACCGTCGGCTGCGTGGACACCGGTGCGGCCGTCGAATACCCAGGCCGGCAAGGGTGCAGTCGACAGCGCTTGTCCGGCATCGATGTCTTCCTTGACCCAGGTGGCGACCTGCTGCCAGCCGGCGGCCTGCCAGTTCTCGAAGGGGCCGGTGCTCCAGCCGAAACCCCAGCGCAGTGCGAAATCGACATCGCGCGCATTGTCGGCGATGGACTCCAGGTGCACTGCGATGTAATGGAATGCGTCGCGGAAGATCGCCCACAGGAACTTGGCTTGCGGATTGCTCGAATCATGCAGCGCCTTCATCCGCTTGACCGGATCCTTTTCCTTCAGGATGCGGGCCACCAGGTCGTCCGCCTTGCCGCCGCCGGTGACGTAATCGCCCTTGGTCGCGTCGAGGCGCAGGATATCCTTGCCGACCTTCTTGTAGAAACCGGCGCCGGTTTTCTGCCCCAGCGCACCGGCCGCGATCAGCTTGGCAAGTACCTCGGGTGTCTTGTAGACCGAGAAAAACGGATCGTCGCCCAGCGTGTCCTGCATGGTCTTGATTACATGTCCCATCGTGTCCAGACCGACCACGTCGGCGGTGCGGAACGTGCCCGACTTGGCGCGCCCCAGCTTGGCGCCGGTCAGGTCGTCGACCACGTCGCACGACAGGCCGAATTTTTCCGCTTCATGCATCGTTGCCAGCATGCCGAAGATACCGACCCGGTTGGCGATGAAGTTCGGCGTGTCGATGGCCCGTACCACACCCTTGCCCAGGGTCGACGTCAGAAAGGTTTCGAGCTGGTCGAGGATTTCCGGACGGGTCGACGCGGTCGGGATCAGTTCGACCAGGTGCATGTAGCGCGGCGGATTGAAGAAGTGCACGCCGCAGAAGCGGGATTTAAGCTGGGATTCGAAGCCCTCGGAGAGGGCAGTAATAGACAAGCCCGACGTGTTGGAAGCGAAGATCGCATTCGGTGCGATGTGCGGCGCGACCTTTTCATACAGGTCGTGCTTCCAGTCCATGCGCTCGGCGATGGCTTCGATCACCAGGTCGCAGTCGCCCAGCAAATGCAGGTGCTCTTCGT
>JAYUWF010000091.1:0-2142 GCA_043753685.1 Herminiimonas sp. | reverse complement strand
AGGTTGGCGGTGTAGGCGTAAGGGATCGCGCCTTTCAGCCGCATCCAGTGCAGGGCCGCGCTGGTATCGAGGCCGCCGGAAAACGCGATGCCGACTTTCTGGTTGACGGGAACGGACTGGAGGATGGTTGACATGATTTCTGCTTGCTGAAAGGTGAAAAAATGAGACGCGCGGGCCGCTCAGGAAGCGATCAACCGGCTCGCCAGGCGTTGAACGTACGGCCGGAGCAACAGCAGGCAGACGCAGGCAAGCGGCCATGCGATGACGAATGCATGCAGCCAGCGCGCGATGAAACCGGCGCCGGCGCCAGTGTTGACCAGGGTGACCGCGCAGGTAATGATGAACGCCATCACGCATGACATCAGCGCGGCAAACACCAGTGCAGCATAAACCGCGGGAAGTTTGCGCATGTTAGGCGACTTTCCCGAGCACCAGGTACTCGAGCAGCGCCTTCTGTACATGCAGCCGGTTTTCGGCTTCATCCCAGACCACCGATTGCGGGCCGTCGATGACCTCGGCGCTGACTTCTTCGCCGCGGTGCGCCGGCAGGCAATGCATGAACAATGCGTCCGGCTGGGCCCGGGCCATCTTGGCCTGGTCGACGATCCAGCCATCGAAGGCGGCCAGTCGCACCGCGTTTTCTTCTTCGAAGCCCATGCTGGTCCAGACATCGGTCGACACCAGGTGGGCATCGGCGCAAGCGTCCGACGGCGCATCGAACAGCGTGAAATTGCGGTTGCTCGGCGCGACCAGGGCATGGTCCAGCGGATAGTTCTTCGGCGTCGAGACGTTCAGATGGAAGCCGAATACGTCGGCCGCCTGCAGCCAGGAATACAGCATGTTGTTGGCGTCGCCGATCCAGGCAACGGTCTTGCCGGCGATCGGGCCGCGGTGCTCGATGAAGGTGAAGATGTCGGCCAGGACCTGGCATGGATGGTGTTCGTTGGTCAGGCCGTTGATCACCGGCACCCGCGAATGGGCAGCGAAGCGCTCGATGATGTCCTGGCCGAAGGTGCGGATCATGATGATGTCGCACATGCGTGACATGACCTGGCCGGCATCCTCGACCGGCTCGCCACGGCCGAGCTGGCTGTCGCGGGTATTCAGGTAGATGGCGGCGCCGCCGAGCTGATGCATGCCGGCCTCGAAAGACAAACGGGTGCGGGTCGAGTTTTTCTCGAACACCATGACCAGTGTGCGGTCCATCAGCGGGTGATAGGGCTCGTAATTCTTGAATTTCTGCTTGATCACGCGCGCGCGTTCGATCACGTACTCGAATTCCTCGAGTGTGAAATCGGACAATTGCAGGAAATGTTTGATTGCCATAATGAAAACGGCGGCGAGGGTCGCGCCTGCCGCCGGAGTGTCGAAGCGTGTTGATTATAAGGGAATTTTCAGGCGTTGCGGGGCCGGCGGCGGGTCACAGTTGTTGACAGTCAAGCCACGAACGCCCGGCGCCGCCAATTGGCGCGCGCCTGCCGAACGAAATCAATACAGGGTTTGCTCGGATTCGTGCTTCAGCTGCAGATACAGCGCATGCCGCATCGGCGCGATGGCGCCGTCGGCCACCGCGGCGCGGATCGCGCACTCCGGTTCGTTCGAATGGTGGCAATTGTAGTATTTGCATTTGCCCAGGAAAGGGCGGAATTCCGGAAAGGCGCGCTCCAGCATGCCTTCGCTCAAGTGATACAGGCCGAATTCCTGGAAACCCGGCGAATCGATGATCGACGTATCGGCATCGATCGCATACAGGCGGGTGAAGGTGGTGGTGTGCTTGCCGGTGTCGAGCGCAGCCGAAATCTCGCGCACGGCGATATCGGCGTCCGGCACCAGCAGGTTGATCAGCGACGACTTGCCCATGCCGGACTGGCCGATCAGGATCGTCGATTCGCCGGCCAGAAGCGGCCCCAGCGTGGCGCAGGTCGCTTCCGGCGCGGCGCGAGCCGTCACTTCATGCACCGGATAGCCGAGCGCGGCATAAGGCAGCAAGCGTTCGCGGGTGCGGGCCAGCGAGGCGGTGACATCGATCTTGTTCAACACCAGATGCGCCCGCACGCCGGCGGCGTCGGAGGCCACCAGCGCGCGCGAAATTAGGTCGTCGGCAAATCCTGGCTCGGTCGCCACCACGATGAACAATTGGGT
>JAYUWF010000090.1:0-6686 GCA_043753685.1 Herminiimonas sp. | reverse complement strand
CCGACGAAGCGACCGCGCAAGCGGCCTGGCCGGAATTGACGACCAGCCTGCAAGCGACCGGCGCCGATGCCTGGCGCCTGAGCGAGGTGCGCGCCGGCATACCGGTGATTACCTTGCCCACGCAGGAAAAATTCGTGCCGCAGATGATCAATTTCGAAGCAGTCGGCGGCGTCAATTTTCAGAAGGGATGCTATCCGGGCCAGGAGATCGTCGCCCGCAGCCAGTACCTGGGCAAGCTCAAGCGGCGCATGATGCCGGCCACGGTAAGCGCTCCAAGCGTGGCCGCCGGCACCGAACTCTTCGCCGAGGACGATCCCGAGCAAGCCTGCGGCATGGTCGTCAATGCCGCACCCACGACCGGCGGCAGCGCCTGCCTGGTCGAAATCAAGCTCGCCGCAATGGCGTCGGTAGTGCACCTGGGTGCGATCGATGGGCCGGTGCTGCAGTTTCAGGCGTTGCCCTACGCGCTGGCCGACGCCGATCGGCCGGACCTGCGCTGATCGCCTGACGACGCGGCAGCGATCTGTACCAGAAATGCGCAAATCTGATCATCGATTGTGATTCTTTTGTGCAATTAAATAGAATTGCTATAGCATGAAGTTTGCCTCGGTCAAAACGATCGGAAACCTCGTGGCGTGGCGATTTGCCAATGAAACATGAGTCGACAATGGACCTGTATGTGTACTACCGGGCGCAGCCCGACGACGCCCTGGCAATCCGCACCGGTGTCGACGACCTGCAGCAGCAATTGCGCCGCGCGTGTAGCGTGCGTTGCGGCTTGAAGCTGCGCCCCCCGCCGTTCGAGGCAGGCCAGCAGGGCAAGACGCGCGAAGAGCAGGATACCTGGATGGAAATCTACCTGGCGGTACCGGTCGGTTTTGAAGAAACCCTGGCGGCGGCGGTGGCAGCCTCCCCGCTGCAGCAGCTCATCGACGGTGACCGCCACATTGAACATTTTCTGGACTGTTTGCCATGTGCCTGATCGTATTTGCCTGGAACGTCATCCCTGGACTCCCCCTGATCGCTGCGGCCAATCGGGATGAATTCTACGATCGCCCGGCAGCGCCCGCGGGCTGGTGGGAAGACCATCCGCAAGTCTACGCCGGGCGCGACCTGCGCGATGGCGGCACCTGGCTGGGCGTGACCCGGGTCGGGCGCTTCGGTGCGCTGACCAACATCCGGGCGCCCGGTGAGCGGCGTGCCGATGCACCCTCGCGCGGCGCGCTGGTGGCCGACTTTCTGGCGGGCGAAGAGACACCGCAAGCGTATGTCGCACGCTTGCAGGCGGCCGGCGATGCATTCAATGGTTTCAACCTGTTGATCGGTGACGGCCAGACCATGATCTGGTATTCCAACCGCGATCACGGCGACCCGCGCAACGGCCAACCGCTGGCGCCAGGGATCTACGGGCTGTCGAACGACCGGCTCGACGCGCCCTGGCCGAAAGTGGTGCGTACCAAGGCGCAGTTCGCCAGCATGCTGTGCATGGGCGCGCCGGAAGAAGCGTATTTCGAAATGCTGTCCGATACCACCCGCGCCTCCGATTGCCGCTTGCCGAAGACCGGCGTCAGTCTTGAAATGGAACGGCTGCTCTCGGCGGTCTGCATCGAATCGCCGAACTACGGCACGCGCGTCTCCACCGTGGTCAAGCTGCTGGCCAATCAGCCGGCGATCCTGCACGAGCGCTCTCTGCGCTGACCATCATTTTCAGAATTTCTAGCCCGCTTCTGGCGCCAGCTTTTCAAACCCGCTCAGCCGGGTCCTCCATTCTGGCGGCACCGGCACGCCCTTGCGTAGCGCGGTATCGGCGTAGACGTAGACCATCTCGCCACTGATCAGGTGCTCTGCATCGGCATCGTCGCCGCGATAGATCTCGACCACGAAACGCATCGACGAGCGTCCGATCGCCGCGCAGCGCACGCCGATATGCAGCAAATCGTCGAAGCGCGCCGGCGCCAGGTAGTCGATGCTCGACTTGCGGGCGAACAGCTCGCGCCCGTCGGCTGCCTGCTGCAGTACGTTGGGCAAGCCGGTGGCACGCCAGTACTCGGTGAAGGCGACGTCGAAATAGGTCAGGTAGTGACCGTTGAAAACGATTGCCTGCATGTCGACTTCGGCCCAACGCACGCGCAGGGAATCGAAAAAAGAAAAATCGTCGCGCGCCATGAGCCAGTCCATCCTGAGCAAGTAAAAGTGACGCGGCATTATCGCCGATTCACATTGCCGTCATTGCAGTCACCGGGTCGCCTGCGAATTTCCGATGCCTGAAAAGTAATTTGGCCCTGGTCTAACCAAATGTCGAAAAGCTGGCCCTGAACCAGGAGCGCGAGAACCTGCGGCAAGTACGGCACTGGGTTAACGAACTGACGCTCGGCGCCGCGTCCACGCGATCGCTGCGCGCCAGTGTCGCCACCACCGGCGAAGCGGCGCCGCTGCCGATCCACTGAATCGGTCAGTCCTGTGGCGGCAGGAAGCCCCGGATCAGGCGGTTGATCCGCTCCGGCTGTTCATGGATGACCCAGTGGCTGCCATCGGCGATACGCTGGATCTGCAGGTCATCGACCACGGCATCGAGTCCGTCGAGCAGCGTGGCCGGCAGCGCCATGTCGGCTTCGCCCCATATGACACGGGTCGGCACCGTGACGCGGAAGTCGTCCGGCCGCAGGGTCAGGTTGAGCGGCCCGGGATGGCCGGGCGCCGGCGGATGCGCCGGTGTGGCGCGGTAATAATTGACGCCGCCACGCAGACCGCGGCGCCAGCAGGCGTGATAGCGATCGCGCGTTTCGCCTTCGAACCAGCCGGCTGGCGGTTGGCCCATCGCATTGAAAAATCCATCCATGCGCTTGAAATCGTCTTCTGCCAGGGCGGTTTCCGATCCCTCGGCGCGCAACCAGTTCATGTACGCGCTGGCGGCCTGCTGCGCCGGATCCTCGGCCAGCGACTTCAGGAAAAGATAGGGATGCGGCGCGTTGATGATGATCAGACGCTTGAGCATCTGCGGCAGCGCGATCGCCAGGTTCCAGGCGATCGCTCCTCCCCAGTCATGCGCGATCACGACGCACTGCTCGTACCCCAGGTGGGCCACCAGCCGCTGCAGGTCGTCGATGACATGGCGGGCCTTGTACGCCGCCAGATCGTGCGGCATGTCCGACAGGTTGAAGCCGCGCAGGTCGGGCGCCACTGCAAAATAATCGCCGCCGAATTCGGCCAGCTGGTCGCGCCATTCGTACCAGAATTCCGGAAAGCCATGCAGAAACAGCAGCAGCGGCTTGCCCGCTTCGCCGGCGCTGGCGTAATGCAGCGTGATGCCGTTGCCGAGGGTGACGAATTGCTGATCCTGGATGGTCGCGCTCATGGGTTCAGCCGCCGGCCAGTTTTGCGCGCAGCATGTCGCGGATGTGCGGCACGGCTGCATATGGATCGCCCGGATTGGTATGGTGGACGATCTCTTCCATACGCTGCTGCACGTTCGACAGGGCATGCGGATGGGAATAGATATAGAACTGGTCGGCGTCGATGGCATCGAACGTCATCTTCGCCACGTCGACTGCCGAGACCTTGCCGGAGTTGACCGCTTTTTCCGACATGGCTTGTGCGGCGCGCTGGCTGGCGGTCGGCTTGACGTCGGTGTTGCTGACTTCCTCGGGCCGGTTGCGATGCGACTGGCTGATACCGGTCGGCACGAAATACGGGCACAGCACCGATGCGCCGATCGGCGCCTCGACCAGCTTCAAATCCTGGTACAGCGACTCGGACAACGACACCACCGCATGCTTGGAAACGTTGTAGATGCCCATGGTCGGCGCATTCAAGAGACCGGCCATCGACGCGGTATTGACGATATGACCCTGATAGCCCGGTTCGGTCTTGGCGGTGGCCAGCATCAGCGGCGTGAAGATGCGCACGCCGTGGATCACGCCCCACAGGTTCACGCCCAGTACCCATTCCCAGTCGGCCTGGGTGTTTTCCCAGATCAGGCCGCCGGAGCCGACACCGGCATTGTTGAACAACAGGTGGACCGCACCGAAACGCGCCATGGTGGCGTCGGCCAGCGCCTGCACTGCCTCTGCATTGCGCACATCGCAGCGCATGGCGAGGACTTCGGCGCCGCCGGCTTCGAGCTCCGCCTTGGCCTGGTCGAGTGCGTCCTGCTGCACGTCGGCCAGGACCAGTTTCATGCCGCGCGCCGCGGCGATGTTGGCGAACTCCCGGCCGAAGCCGCTGGCGCCGCCGGTGATGACGGCGACCTTGCCTTTGTAATTGTTCATGTTGTCTCCCGTATTTTTTGAATGAGGCCTACGCCAGCTTGACCAGCTGCTTGCCGAAATTCTTGCCTTTCAACAGACCGATGAAGGCTTCCGGTGCCGCCGCCAGTCCTTCGGCCACCGATTCGCGGAATTTGAGCTTGCCGGTCGCAACCAGGCCGCCGAGTTCGGTCAAGCCCTGCGGCCACAGTTCGATGTGCTCGGAGACGATGAAGCCGCGCATGGTCAGGCGCATCGTCAGGAAATTGCGCACATTGTTGATCACCATCGGCTCTCCGTCATAGCCCGAGATCAAGCCGCACAGCGCGATCCGCCCAAATGGATTCATGCGCGCCACGCAGGTATCGAAGATGGTACCGCCGACGTTTTCGAAAATGCCGTCGATGCCGTCCGGCGTGGCAGCCTTGATGTCGGCCGCGAGGTTACCGGCCTTGTAATCGATGCAGGCATCAAACCCGAGTTCCTTGACCACGTATTCGCACTTTTCGGCGCCGCCGGCAATCCCGACCGCACGGCAACCGCGCAGCTTGGCGAGCTGGCCGACCACGCTACCGACGGCGCCGCTGGCGGCCGAGACGACGATGGTCTCGCCAGCCTTTGGCATGATGATCTGGGTCAGGCCGTACCAGGCGGTCATGCCGGGCATGCCGACGGAACCGAGAAACGCCGACAAGGGAATGCGGGTCGCATCCACCTTGCGTAGTGCTGCGCCATCGGCCACGCCCATCTCGGCCCAGCCCAGCATGCCGACCACCGAATCGCCCACCGCATATTTGGGATGCTTCGATTCGATGACGATACCGACCGTGCCGCCGATCATGGTCTCGCCGATGGCTTGCGGCGCGGCGTAGCTTTTGGTGTCTTCCATGCGCATGCGCATGTACGGATCGAGCGACAGGAAATGGTTGCGCACCAGGACCTGGCCTTCGCCCAGGGTCGGGACAGTGGCGGTCTCGAGGCGGAAATTCTCGGGCAGGACGGCGCCTTGCGGACGGGACGCCAGGACCAGTTTTTGATAGGTTGTCATCGGGTGTCGCTTTCGTTAAAAAAGATACAAGGTGTGGTGCTGCGGGCAAGGCCGCGCGCAATAGCGCAACGGCATTCGCGCTATTCGGATTCCGGTTGCTTCGGTGCGTGCAGGGCAGGTTGAAGATCGGCAGCGTGGTCAAGCATGCGGCCAGCATCGAGGCGCTTCAAGTACTTGAAGGTGCCCATCGCCTTGGCCGCCAGCTTGTCGCCGTTCCACAGGTCGGCCTCGCAGAACACCATCGTGGTGGAGCGATGAAAGGCGCGGCCGATAGCGATGATGCGGTCGCCGGCATGGCCGCCCGGCTGCACGAAACTGGTTTTCATTTCCACCGTCACGCCGCCGCGCGCATCCGGGTCGAGCGAGCGACCGGCCATCGACATGACCACATCGAGCAAGGTCATGACGACGCCGCCGTGCGCGACCTTCCAGCTGTTCAGATGGCGCGGTTCGAGTGTCAAAGCCACCCGTGCCTCGCCATTGCCCATGCCAAGGAATTCGACCCCGAGTTCATGCAGGAACGGTATGTCGTTCGGAAACGGTTGTGGCGCCGATTCCGCTGTCATCAAGCTCATGGCTCAGACGGCCGAGACGCCGCCGTCGACGGCCAGGATCTGGCCGGTGATGTGCTTGCCGGCGTCGGACGAGAACAGCAAGGCGGCGCCCTTCAGGTCTTCGTCGTCGCCCAGGCGCTGTAGCGGCGCATGCGAGGCGATTTCTTCCTTGCCCAGCTTCGCCAGCACGCCCTTGGTCATCTTCGACGGGAAAAAGCCTGGCGCGAGCGCGTTGACGGTGATGCCGTGACGGCCCCATTCGCCGGCCAGGGTGCGGGTGAAATTGACGACCGCGCCCTTGGACGTGTTGTAGGCAATCGTCTGCATCGAATTCGGACCGTTGCCGAACAAACCGGCAATCGATGCCACGTTGACGATGCGGCCATACTGGCGCGGAATCATGCAGGTCTTGCCGACTGCCTGCGACAGCAGGAAGATGCTGCGGATGTTCAGGTTCATCACCTTGTCCCAGGCTTCGATCGGATGATCTTCGGCCGGTGCACCCCAGGTGGCGCCGGCATTGTTGATCAGGATATCGATGTGGCCGAGGCGCTTCATGGTTTCATCGACCAACGGCTGCACCGAGGCGTCCAGCGACAGGTCGGCCGCGATTGCCGAGGCGGTGATGCCGCGCGACTGCAGGTGCGCGACGGCTTCGTCGAGCTCGGATTGCTTGCGCGAAGAGATGACGATCTTGGCGCCCTGCTCGCCCAGCGCTTCGGCAATCTGCAGACCCAGGCCGCGCGAGCCGCCGGTCACCAGTGCAGTCTTGCCGGTCAAATCGAAAAGTTGTTGGATGGTGCGCATGTTGTCTCCAGTCGTTGTTTTTTATGTTGGCCC
>JAYUWF010000089.1:0-6704 GCA_043753685.1 Herminiimonas sp. | reverse complement strand
GGGATTGGTCGCGGCCAGCGCGCGCGCGGCAGCGGCCACCTGCGGCGTGCCGTCACCCTGCGGCAGCGGCGCGATGTCGCAGTTGGTCTGGGCGGCGGCGCTCAGGCAAAGGCTCAGGCTACAGAACAGCAGGCCGGGTCGAAACATGAAAAAGTCCTTTGGTTGGAAATGTCGGAAATGGTGGAGATTCAAGGTCAGTGGGACAGAAAAGCCAGCGCAGTGAAGACCGCACCCCAGAAAATCAGTTTTTTGAGCGTCGATACGATGACAGCCGACGTCGCGATCAACGGACCAGGCAAGCTTGTCGCAGCAGCGTCGGATTCACCCGACGGCAGGCGCCGCCGCTCGGCAACCGGCGCGGCTGGCGCGGCAGGGGCGCCCAGGGGGTACGCCATGCCGAGCGCCAGGGCGACCGCGATGCAGGCCAGCGTCGTGAAGAAGCCTTGCGTATGCATGCTTGAAAAAGCCACTGCTCCGGATCGCAACAGCCACCCTGTGAGGCCGAAGCCGGCAATGACGATCAACGACAGCTGCACGCCCCCGCGCCAGGGTGTCACGGCATGCAGTCGGCCCGGCGCGCTCAGGTTCGCCACGATCCTCACTGCTGCCCGATCCAGCAGCGCCGCGACGATCACCACCGGTATGCTGGCCAACGCCAGCGGGCGGATGTGGGCGACCGCCTGGAGGAGCGCCAGGGCTGCGACCACGCCGATCAGCGCAATGAACTTGCCGCGCTCGGCCGGCTCTTCCGCCTCGTGCCGCACAAGTTTCAAGATCGCGGCGATCGGACCCGTGATGAAGCCGTCGACGAGCATGCTGATGGCGATGACCAACGGTGCGATCAGGATGCCGACTGCAAACAGGTCGGTACCGAGCTGGAAGAAAAGCAGCACCAGCACGGCGTAGAAGCAGACGAAGCCGGCCACCATCACGCTGGCAAGCTGGCGTTCGGAGGGATTCGGCGAAATCCTGAAAGACGCATAGCTGCTCCAGAACACCGCGATCCCGAGCGAAAACACGAATGCGATCATGATGTCGGCGGCGAATCCGGCGACGGGTTGCAGCTCTGCCACCGGATGGTCGAGCGAGACACGCCGCGCGGCGTGCACGGCGATTCCCGGCAACGGCCCGATCGGCGTACCGAAGCGGTCTTCCTTGGCGCTGCCGTAGTCACCGCCGAAGAAAACGTCTCGTTGCGGCCAGTCGGTAATGCCCGAGCTGTCGAGTTGCCCGATGCCGACGTTGTGGACCAGGTTTTTAAAATGCGCAAAGTTAATGGCGACCGGCTCGCTGTGCCCGGACGCTTCGGCACTGGCAAAATCGTCGTCCCGGCGCATCAGCCATTTTGTGACGCCCGCGGTGCTTGCCATGCTGGCGCAGATGGTGCTGCCGGAGCGCTGCCGAACCACTTCGGCCATCCGGTCGTGGCTGGGGAGGGAATCGATCACCATGCCCAGCGATAATTCGAGGCCGCCATCGGCGAACACACCGCCCGCCTTGCAGCGCGCCAGCATCCAATCACGTTTTTGCTCGATAACGCGCTGCGTGCCGACCTTGATCGGTGAGAGCAGCACCACCCGCGCCGCATTGCGGTCCAGGAAAGTGTCGAGCGTGGCCTGACACGCCGCGTCGGCCGGACGCAACGATGGCGACAGGTCGAAATCCACCGCGACGGTGCGGGGCGCATGCGCCAGGATGGCAGCGAGATCCTCGGCCATCGTGCAGCGATCCAGCGGCGAATGTTCGAAATAGCGTTCCTGCCAATGGGTCTCGTCCATCAACAGCACCACCGGCCCGGCGCCGTTGAGGGCCGGCATCCCCTGCGATGCAAGATTGGCCACGATCATCAGCGACAGCTTGATCAGTATGCTGAGTGCGCCAACATGCACGGCGATGACGGCCAGCGCCGCGGAAAAAAGTGTCGACCGACTTTCCTCGCGAAAATGCAGTGCGAGGGAAGCGGGCAATTTTCCGAGCGCGCACAGAATCCTGCCCAACCTCGACCTGTCATGGTTTGCTTCTGTCACGGGGCGTCCGGCCGATCAATCATTAAATTAAATTTCAACAATGTTGCTTTGTAATTATATTATTGCAATTATGTAATAGAAGTTGATTTTTGGCGATCCCCCAAACCGGTTAGGCGCACGCCGTCAACAGCCTCGCCCCCACCAATCCCGACAAGTTCCCATGCCCCATAAAATAATTCTAAATGGCAAGTCATCCGCCAGCCAACCACTTCGCGAGGCGGTTGCACGGCTGCGCCAGGAGGGTTTCGAAGTCGATGTCGAGGTCACCTGGGAAGCCGGCGATGCGGCCCGCTTTGCACGAGCCTGTGCGGCAAATCCCGCCACCCGCGTCATCGCCGCCGGCGGAGACGGCACGGTCAATGAAGTCATCAACGCAATGATCGCCAGCCGTGCCGGCAATGCGCTCGGGATCGTTCCCTTCGGTACGGCAAACGATTTCGCCGCCGGTAGTGGCATTCCGCTCGGCGACCCGTATGCCGCCCTGCTGCTGGCGTTGAGCGGGCAAGCGCGGGCGGTCGACATCGGCATCGTCAATGGCCGCCATTTTATCAATCTTGCCAGTGGCGGATTCGGCGCCGACGTCACCGCAGCCACGGACCCGGCGCTCAAGCGCGCGCTCGGCGGCGCGGCTTATTCGCTGATGGCGCTGGTCATGGCGATGCGCGCAACGCCTCTGGAGGTCGTGATCGAGACGCCAGGCCAGCGTTTCGAAGGCCCGGTTCTGATGCTGGCGGTAGGCAATGGCCGGCAGGCCGGAGGCGGTATCCGCATGACGCCGCGGGCAAGAATCGACGACGGCCTGCTCGATCTGGTCATCGTGCGCGACCATCCGCATGCCCGATTCGAGAATTTGCTGGCCGACCTGATCGACCTGAAGCGGCATGGTGCCGACCACTTCGACTACATCCAGGCGGCCTCGATCGAGATCGTCTCCCGCACGCCGATACAGTTCAACCTCGACGGTGAACCGATGCAGGCAGACCGGTTTGTTTTCAGTGTGGCGCCACGTGCACTCTATGTCGTGCTGCCAGAGCCGTGCGAGTTATTGCTCGGGACAGTCTGACGCTACGTCGGCGACAAGCGGTCAGAGGTGACGCTTAAAGAAAACCGGCGAAGTGGTCCAGCCGCACCTGGCGCTCGCCGATTTCCCGACCGATTTCTGCAAGGGCGTCGATGTGCAGCACCGAATCCATTGCCTGGACGGATTCCGGCACGATGTGCGGAAGCCCCAGACGCGCCAGGCCTTCCGTGGTCAGGTTTTCGTTATAACGCAAATAGGTGAAGAGATTGCGACCGCCTGGCGCAGTGATGTCGACCAGGTCGCCCAGCTCCCGATCCAGGATCGGGCCCGCAAGGCAACGGCCGAACAGCCGGCACAGCATGTCCTGTTCATGCACCGACGACAGGATCATCGCTGGCGTGAGCTCGATCGCATCGTAGAGCAGGTTCATGTCCGAGCGCTTGAGGTTGCGATTGACATGCGGAACATTGCCGGCGCCGATGGAGACCAGTAACAGTTCGTCCTGCCCGGTCTGCCATCCAATTCCATAGGGCTGCGCCGTCGCTTGCAGGAAGGCCTGGAAGGCCGGGTTGTTGTAGGTGGAAATGCAGCCGTCGATGAAGACGAATTCATGCTCACCCAGTTGCACCACCTCCGGCGGGAAAAACGATGGCGCGGCCGTACTGGCGCGCACCATCTTCCACAACGGCAGCGACAGTTGAGGATGGCGCAGGTCCTCGTTGAATTTTGCGAAAGGATTGTTAGTGACGCACCACGCTTCGTCGGTGCTGGCATTGCGCATGACCATCATCAACAACGTCTGCAGGCGATCGCTGCCCAGCAGGACTTCCGCGCCGAAGACGTCACGCAACTTCGCCGAAAATGCATCGTCCCTGTATTTGCTGTGAAAGCGTTCGAAAAGGCTTGCGCGCTCGAACATGGTGGCGCCGCATTCCAGATAAAACGACAGGATCTTCGCGACAGAAAACCCGTTCGCGATACCCGCTGCGATGATGGCGCCGGTGCTGGTACCCGCAACGAAATCGAAGTAGTCGGCGAGGACGAAACTCCCTTCGCGGCCGTATTGGCGCGCCAGCGTCAACTCGATTTTCGCAAGGATCTCGAGTGCCACCACGCCACGGATACCGCCGCCGTCGAGCGCCAGGATCCGCTTGGGTCCTGTGCGCGTCATGCGTTCACGTCTGGTCATTTGCATCTGGTGGCCTTTTAAAAGTGCCTTGTCTCGGCTGGCATGAGATGGTCTGCCCAACAGGAATCGAACCTGTGACCCTCAGCTTAGAAGGCTGATGCTCTATCCAACTGAGCTATGGGCAGAAAGTGCAGCGGGTGAAGGGATGACAAGGCATCGGCGAGCGCTTGGCAGTTTCTTGCGCAGCGATGTGTGTGCATTATGCCTTCATCCACAAGCGCGTTCAATCAACAGTGCACACAGTGAACTATGCGGCGGACACTCAACCGTCCGGATCACTGCGCTCGCTACGCACTTCGAGCCGGCCATCCCGCAGCTTAAGGCGCTGCACGCCCGGCAATCCGATCAGATCGCGATCGTGACAGGCCATGATGACGCTGCTGCCCTCCTGCATCAGGGTCGGTATCAGCGCAATGACCTGTTCGCGCGCCGCGCCGTCGAGGTTGGCGGTTGGCTCATCGAGCAGCAACAGGGCCGGCGCCAGCACCCTGGCCCGTGCCAGCGCAATGCGCTGCTTTTCGCCGCCCGACAGGGTCGCCGTGTTGCTGTACCGAAGATGCAGCACGCCGGCCCATTCCATCGCCTGTTCGACCAACTGACGCTGGTCTGCGGCGCCCATGCCGCGCGCCTTCAACCCATAGCCGATATTGGCGGCGACGCTGCCGGAAAACATCACCGGATGCTGATGCACGTACACCACCGCCTGCCGCAGTTCTTGCGGATAAGGCGACAGCGCGCAGTCCGCGCCCATGTACCGCATGCGAATGACATCCGCCGATTCCAGGCCACTCAGGATGCGCAGCAACGTGCTCTTGCCGCTACCGTTGGAACCGGTCAAGACATAGGCGCTGGCACGCTCGATCTGCAGATCGTGAATGTCGAGCAGCACCCGTGCACCAAAGCTTTTCTGCAATCGATCGATCGCCAGCAAGGCGCTCATGCGACTCCCTGCTGATGACGCACGTCGCCCTGCATCAGCATCAGCGCCGCATTGATGATCAGCGCGATCGTGATGAGCACAATGCCCAGCGCGATGCCCTGGGCGAATTCACCCTTGCTGGTTTCCAGCGCGATGGCGGTCGTGATGGTGCGCGTCTCGCCGGCGATGTTACCGCCCACCATCATGGCGCAACCGACTTCGGATATCACCCGGCCGAAACCGTTGATGACGGCCGCCATGACGCCGAATCGCGCTTCATGCAGAACCGTCAGCATCACGCCCCCGCGCGACGCCCCCAGCGTGAAGGCGGTCTCGGCCAGGCGCACGTCGCTGGCCTGGACCGCGCTCAGCGTAAAGGCGATCAGGACTGGCACCGCGATCAGCACTTGCCCCGCCACCACGCCGGATTGGGAAAACAGCCAGTGCAGGCCGCCGGCCGGACCCTGACGCGAGAGCATCAGGTACAGCAACAGACCGATCAATACCGTCGGCAGCGACAAGGCCGCCTGCGCCAGCCAGATCAGCACCCGGCGGCCGGTGAAGCGATGCGTGGCGATCAGATAACCGGCAACGATCGACAAAGGCGCTGCGATCAGCAGACCGAGGATCGATGTCTTAAGCGAAATCCAGATGATCACCCACAGCGCCTGGTCGCCCGTCAGCAAGAGGCGCGCCGCATCGGCCAGCGCGTCGATTAGCGACATGGATCGCCGCGCACGTCAGTGGGACGAACAGGAGATGGATGCAGGCGTTGCGCGACGCGCGCTGCCGGCGGGTCGTGCCGTTGGATAGACAAACGGATTGGCCATGCCGCTCAAGCTACCCGGACCGAGCGGTCGACATGTTCCGGCTCGAAGACCAATCGGTCCTTCGCCGTCAGCAGCAGAAAGTGCTTGCCGGTGCAGCGCGCCAGCAGCGCCATGTGCAGTTTTTCGGCGACCAGGTGGCCCATTTGTGTGGTGCCCGAGCGCGACAGCAGGAAGGGAATCCCCATCTGCCCGCCCTTGATCACCATTTCGGACGTCAGGCGTCCGGTGGTATAAAAAATCTTGTCGTCGCCGCGCATGTCGTCGAGCCACATGCGTCCGGCAATTGCATCGACCGCATTGTGACGGCCGACATCCTCGATGAAATACAGCAGCTCGCCCTCGGCCGTAAACAATGCACAACCGTGCACCGAACCAGCCTGCTTGTAGACCGAATTTTGAGTGCGGATGGTGTCGACGATCTTGTAGAGAACCGATTGCCGCAGGCGCGCCGCCGGATCGAGCACGATCGCGTCGACTTCATCCATCAACCCGCCAAACATCGAACCCTGGCCGCAACCCGTGGTCACCACCCGCTTGGCGGTGCGTGCTTCGATGTTGTCGATGCCGTCGCGCGTCGTCACCACCACCGCATCGACATCCCAATCCACCTGCACCGATGCGATGTCGTCGAGCGAGCGTACCAGACGCTGGTTGCGCAGATACCCCAGCGTCAGCGCTTCCGGCGCGCCGCCCAGCGTCATCAGCGTGACCAGTTCGC
>JAYUWF010000088.1:0-6714 GCA_043753685.1 Herminiimonas sp. | reverse complement strand
AGGCGCGGGCGCGGCCGTCGCAGGGTTGACCGGCGCGCTGCTTGTCAATTGAACCGGCGTGCGCGAGCCGTCTGTGTCTGGCATGAAGCGCATGCCCGACCAGACGGCCAGTGCGACGATGGGTGCCGCCACCAGCAGCCATGTCGAGCGGCGGGGCAAGAACGGGGATGCCAACCGTGGGCCGGCGCCAGGGAGAGCGCGCGAATGAATCCCCGGCAACTCACCGAGCGAACGTTCGCTGTCGGCTTTTTTCAGGGCATCGAGAATGAATGACATCGGTTTATTTCCTTGACGTCGAGTCGAGCGGCACGGCGTCGGTTTGCAACCGCGGTTCGGACAATCCTGCAACGGTAGCCAGGCGCATCAGGGTTTGTGGTCCGGCCATGCCGTCCGGCCGCAAGCCACGCGCCAGCTGGAACTGCCGCACCCGTGCGATCAAGGCATCGTTGTAGGCTCGATCGGGCGTGGGCGTGCCGGTACCTTCGACGACGGCCAGCTGCGTCGCGACCCAGTCGACCACGGCGCCACGGTCGCCCTTGCTCAGGTCCTTCGCATAGCCTTTCGGGCCGCGCCAGAACGTCGCGAAGTCGCCGCGCCAGCGCCGTGCGAGTGCGTCTCGCGACACCGTTTCGGTCGTGCCGTCGATGCGTAGCACGGCACGATTGCCCGCCAGTCCGAGCAACAATGCGTAGTACGGCCGATCCTGATCGTCGCGCAGCGTCAGGATTCCGGGGCGGTCGATCTCGCGGATCTCCGCCAGGCCCTTGCTGCTGCTGAAACAGTAAAGGCTCTTTTGCTGGGCCACTCGGCACGGAACTCCCTCCGCCAGGCTGACGCCCCACAGAGATGCCAGGCTGCGATACGCGGCGTCAAGGTCGCGCGCCTTGCTGCCGACTGCGCTACCCTCGGCAGGCGCAGTGACCATCAACTTGTCGACCGGCGGCAGGCTCGCAGCGCTTGCCGCGGCTAGCGCGGTTGGCGCCGTCGCCGGCGAAACCGCATCGACTCCTCGTTTCGGCGCTGCATCGAGCGCCTTTGGCCGTGCGTCGCCGGCGGCCTTGTCGAGCGCCACGGCGCGGGCGAATTCGGCGGCCGACAGCGCTGTCGCAGCGCCACTGCCAGCAGCATGGGAACCGATCGGCCAGCGCGCACCGGACAGGGCGGCGCCTCCGATCAGCGCCACCACCACGGCGCCGGCCGCCAGACCCCCCATCGCAGGGCGCCAGTGGCCCGGTCGCAGCGCACCCCGTCCCGGGTCGGAATCGAACACTTCACGGGCAGCACGGTCGATGGTGCGCGCATCGACCTGCGCCTTGCCGCCTGCATAGGCGCCCAGCAACGCCCGGTCGCACAACAGATTGATCCGGCGTGGGATGCCACGCGCCCGTTGATGAATCCGCCGCATGGCGCTGGTACTGAACGGCGAGGCGCCGGCATGACCTGCCACCGCAAGCCGATGGCCGATGTATTGCGCCGTTTCATCGGCAGTCAGGGCTGACAGGTGGAATCGGGCAATGACCCGTTGCGCCAGTTGTTCCAGCTCGGGACGCGCCAGCATGGACCGCAATTCCGGTTGACCGATCAGGATGATCTGCAGCAGCTTGCGCTCGTTGGTTTCGAGATTGGTGAGCAGGCGCAATTGCTCAAGGACGTCGGCCGACAGGTTTTGCGCTTCATCGATGATCAAGACATTGTTTTGATCGGCGGCATGGGTACGCAACAGATAACTGTTGAGGGGATCGATGAAATCCTTGACGGTCGGTGCCGTGCCGTCGGTGCGCGGGGTCGTGACGTGAAACTCATCGCAGATCGATTGCAGCAGTTCGATCACGGTCTGCTTCGGATTGAAGATGTAGGCGACATTGCAATGCGCCGGTATCTGTTCCAGGAACAGCCGGCAGACGGTGGTCTTCCCAGCGCCGATCTCCCCGGTCAGCAAGACGAAGCCGCCGCCGCCCTTCAGGCCGTACAGCAGATGCGCCAGTGCCTCGCGATGCCGTTCACTCATGAACAGATAGCGCGGATCGGGTGCGATGGAAAACGGAACCTGGCTCAGGCCAAAGAAGCGGGTGTACATTGGGCAAAGGCTAGCACAAAGGGCAGGGAAAACAGAAGCGAAGCGGTGATGGAACTGCCTGGCACTGCGCTACCGCAGGACCGTCCGTCGCAATGGTCGATGGATGGATCTTCAGGCGATCAGGTTTGGTCCCGCGCTGCCTGGCACGCTACACTGTGCCTCCTCGTCATTTTATCCTTCCACGAAATACTCCCTTTCCATGACATTCGCCTCCCTCGGCCTGATCGACCCCCTGCTGCAGGCGTTGGTTGCCCTCGATTACAAGACGCCAACCCCGGTGCAGATGCAAGCCATTCCAGCGGTACTGGCCGGGCGCGACCTGATGGCAGCTGCCCAGACCGGCACCGGCAAGACCGCCGGTTTTGCCTTGCCGCTGCTGCAACGCCTGGTAATGACCGGCCCTCAGGTTTCCAGCAACATGGTGCGGGTGCTGGTGCTGGTGCCGACCCGCGAACTGGCCGAACAGGTACATGAAAGCTTCAAGGCCTACGGTGGCCATCTGCCGCTGCGCACTGCTGTCGCCTACGGTGGCGTCAGCATCAATCCGCAGATGATGAAGCTGCGCAAGGGTCTCGATGTGCTGGTGGCGACCCCTGGACGATTGCTCGACCTTTACCGCCAGAATGCGGTGCGCTTCGATCAGCTGCACAGCCTGGTACTGGACGAAGCCGACCGGATGCTCGACCTCGGCTTTGCCGAAGAGCTCGACGCGGTGATTGCCGCCCTGCCGAAGAAGCGACAGACGCTGCTGTTTTCGGCAACGTTTTCGGAGCCGATCCGCAAGATGGCCGGCGCGTTGTTGCACAAGCCGCTGACGATCGAAGTCAGCCCACGCAACACGACCGTCAAGGCGATCCGCCAGTGGGTCGTCACGGTCGACAAGAAGCGCAAGCCGGAACTGTTCATGCACCTGCTCAAGAAGAACCGCTGGCCGCAGGTGCTGGTGTTCGTCAAGACGCGCAAGGGTGTGGAGCAGTTGGTCACCACGCTGGTGGCGGAGGGCATCAGCGCCGATTCGATTCATGGTGACAAGACCCAGCCGGCCCGGCTGCGCGCGCTCGAGCGTTTCAAGGCGGGCGATGTGAAAATTCTTGTTGCCACCGACGTCGCCGCGCGCGGCCTGGACATCGACGACCTGCCGATGGTGGTGCACTTCGATTTGCCCATCGTGGCGGAGGATTACATCCATCGTACCGGACGCACCGGACGTGCCGGCGCGACCGGTGCGGCCGTATCGTTCGTGTGCGCGGATGAAGTCGATCTGCTGGCCGGCATCGAGAACCTGACGCAGCAGGTGCTCAAGCGAATCGACGAACCTGGCTTCGTGCCGGAGCACCGGGTACCGGATACAGATGGCCATGGCCAGGTCATCAAGAAGCCGAAGAAACCGAAGTCCAAGAAAATGTATTTTGGCGCCGGCGCCAGGAAAGGCTGAGCGCCGTTCGAAAATCGGCCCGTATGCATGCGGGCCGATCCGATAGTCTGCAGCACAATCGGTGCGCTGCAGACTATCCGACCTGCATTATCGAAGCAGTTTCTTAATTGCCGTGCGTGCGCTGGGCGATCTTGGCCAGGGCAATTGCCAGTGCGGCGCTGCCGATGGTCTTGACCAGGTCCGGATGGTTCGCATAGAAACTGCTCATCTTGTCGACGATGCCCGGATTTTGCTGCTCGGCCTGGGCGGCGATCTGCGTGACCTGGTCTGGCGTCAGTTGCGATGCCTGATCCTGGGTGATTGCAGGCGCTGAGCCATGGTTACCACCGAGCAGACCACCGAGTCCGCCGGCGATCGACGCCAGCATGCCGGGATTCAAGCCATTCAACAACTGGCCCAGCATCCCTGCCTTTTGCTGCGGATCGGCATTGCCGAACAGGTTGCCGATCATTTGCGAAAACGGCGGTGTCTGGTCGGAGCGGAAGGCTTCCGAAAGGCCCTGCTCGACTGCCGCAGGTGGCGCGTGTTGTGCGATTTGTCCATAGTCTTCACCCAGCTGGGAATTGTCGACCTTCTGGGCGCCGCCCAGATATTGCTGTAATAAATTTCCGATATCAAATGCCATGAATGTTCTCCTGAAAAATTAGCGCTTGATCATGCGATAGGCCAGCAGCAGGACGATGGAGCCGACTAGCGCCGCCAGAAATCCGGCGGATTCGCCCGCACCGTACCAGCCCAGACTTCGACCCAGGAAAGTAGCGATCAGCGAACCGGCAATGCCGATGATCGCCGTGATGAAAAAGCCGCCCGGATCGCGGCCCGGGGTCAGAAATTTTGCCAGCACGCCGACGACGAAGCCGATCAGAATGGTCCAGATGATTGACATGATTTCCCTATGATTGAATGGTGCAAGATTGGTGCAAGATTGGTGCAAGATGCAAAGTGCACGGTGACAGATGGCGCGGTGCTCCGGCGGTCTGCAGTGATGCAGTCCGCCGGCGCCGCCTCAGGCTGCGAGCACGGGGATGCGCAACATTTGGCCCGGATAGATGCGGTCCGGACTCTTGAGCATCGGCTTGTTGGCTTCAAAAATGGCCGGATACTGATTCGCATCGTCGTACATGTGCTTGGAAATTGCCGACAGCGTGTCGCCACTCTTGACAGTGTAATAGCGCGCTTCGTCAGCGGGTTCGGCTACCGTCAACTGATCGTCGACGCTGGAGACCGAACTGACGTTGCCGCAACACAGAACCACCTTTTCACGAGTGGCCTGGTCGGCCGCTGTGCCGGCAACCGTCACGGTGCCCGACGCGCCGTCAAAGGCTACCGACAGATTGTCGACGCTCAGGTTCTGGCTACCGATGTAGGTGCTGATGGCATCTGCGGCAGTCTGGTTCAGCGCCTCGACGTCGGCCGGCGCCGCGGTTGCCACGGCTTCTGGCTTCGATGTATGGAACAGCTTTTCGCCGGCTTCTTTGATGAAGGACAGTAGACTCATTTGGGGCTCCAATTCAGGAATATGGCAGACAACGCGGGCTCTCAAATCATGCCCAGCGCAAGGGTGAAACTGTATGCCGCCAGTCGTGGTGATCCAGACAATGTCGAGACAATGTTCAGATAATGTCCACGCGGCGGGTGCGCAGAGTGTAAGGGCGTCGCTCGAACGGTTCTGTTCGTCATCCAACATATCTTGGTTAAACATCAAGTCGCTGGAACGAGCGATTTTCGTTCCGCACGTGCGTGTCCGCGAGTAGCCGGCAGGGCGCGCTATCATGCTCGGCAAGCGCCGACCCGAGCAGTCACCCGGCTCGCCGTGCACCCACCGACTCGTTTTTATGGAACCGCTGCCATGTTGAAAACCATCCTGTTGACAGGTTTCGAACCCTTCAACCGCGAAGCCATCAATCCTGCCTGGGAGGCGGTCCGCTCGCTTGACGGTTGGCGCACGGAGGGCTTTCGGGTCGAGGCTGTGCAATTGCCCTGTGTCTTCGGTCGGGCGCAGGAGGCGCTGGCTGCCGCCATCTCCCGGACATCGCCTGCCGTCGTCATTGCCGTGGGCCAGGCGGGCGGCCGCAGCGAAATGTCGATCGAGCGCGTGGCGATCAATGTCGATGACGCACCAATTCCCGATAACGCGCTCAACCAGCCGGTCGATTGCGCCATTGCCCATGATGGCCCGGCGGCGTATTTCTCCACCCTGCCGATCAAGGCAATTGCCCGTGCGATCCGGGCCGGCGGCATTCCGGCGGCGGTGTCGCAGACCGCCGGCACCTTCGTCTGCAACCACGTGTTCTACGCGCTCATGCATCACCTGGCGCAAGCGTCCGGTACCGAAACCGTCACGGGCGGCTTCATCCATGTGCCGTATCTGCCGCAGCAGGCGGCGGCACATCCCGGCCAACCGAGCATGGCGCTGGCCGACATCGTCGAGGGGTTGCGGATCGCCGTCACGGTCAGCGCAAGGGGGGAGGCCGATCTGAAGCTGGCGGAGGGCCGCACCGACTGATGGATTTCGCCAACACACCTGCTTAGAAGAATCCCAAAAGTGCGACAATGCTGGACCCTTCACTGTCGATTGCAATGCATCATGAAAAAGCTTTTCTGCGCCCTCACCCTTTTGATCTGCATGGCGCCGCTCGCCCAGGCCCAGGTATATTTCCCGTCGGGCAGCGCGCGCCCGAACAACCCCGACACCGCACGGCGTGATGGGCAGCCGCGGCCGGTGGCGCGTCGTCCCAAGGCCAAAGCGAAGGCCAACCGGTTTCGTTGCCGGGATGGCTCGGTACATACCGCACGCGTCTGCCAGCGTCACGGTGGCATCGCCCGTCGCTAAGCCATGATCTCCGGTTCGGCTACCCTGACGGCATGACCCACCTGCACCCGAAAAAGCTTTTGCTCACCAAATGGACGGCGGTGACGCCGATCGATCGCCAGAAGCATTTTCTGGTAGTCGAGGTGCTCTTGCCGGACGATCCGGACGGCGCGATCGAAACGATCGAGATCGAAGCCGTCATGACCAAGGCACGCCAACAGATTGCGTGGCGCAGCCTGCGCGACGAAAGCCTGTGGCGACAGGGGTGGCAGTGAGCGGTTCGCGGCTACACTAAGAACCTATTTCGATAGGCAAGATCGCCGCGGCAGGGCGCTTCGTCCGCATCCCTGCGTTGTGGCTCCTTGCCATGGCCCGCCATGCCGCGTCGCC
>JAYUWF010000087.1:0-6722 GCA_043753685.1 Herminiimonas sp. | reverse complement strand
AGCCGGCGGCGTGTAGGCGATTTGGCATGAAATGATTGTCTTGAACGTTATGTTGAGCAACTTTTCGACATGACCTTAGCACGGCAAAACGCCCGCTGGTGCGGGCGCTTTTATTGATCTCACGAAGTTCGTGCTCAAGCCTTCATGCGAAGCTTCTCGGTGCGGTTCTGAATTACAGGCCGCCGAGGATTGCTTGACGGCAGCTGGCTGGGAAGTATTTCAGATTGGTTGTGGTGGCATCGGTACCGCAAGACCAGCCGGCGATTGCCGTACCGGCAGTTGCCAGGGCGGTGGTACGCGCTGCGTCCGAAGTCGGTTGCAGGATGATTTTCTTGCCATCGGCGCCCGAGCCGGTGTTCTGGATCACGCCAGAGCTGATTGCTGCAGTCGTGGCGCTGACGGCGATACCTGCTGCCATGTACTTGGTGGTGACGGTGCTGTTGCAACCGGCTTTGTCTGCATCGGCAGGAAACGCGTTGTTAGCCTGCAGGAACTCTGAAACAGCGTTCTTGCATGCGCTGACTTGCAGATTGACTTCGGTGACTTTTGCGCGAGTCGTGTAATCCTGATAGGCAGGCAATGCGACTGCAGCCAGGATACCGATGATCGCGACGACGATCATCAACTCGATCAGTGTGAAACCTTTTTGGACCTGGGTGCTGATGCGGCGTGATGTGTTCATGGTAATCCTCGTTATGTGTGGTTGAGTGCGCTTGCTACGGGGAAACATATTGCAGATAGCGTGCCAACCCGGTTTCAACAAGAATTACGAACATTAGTGACGTTTCTTGCCATTAATCTTGTGAATGTAATAAAGTTTCTGCTAAGAATTTAAGTGCGAGCTACAAAATTTGTCATGCTTCCCTCAAAAATTTGACAGTATTTAGCATTCGGCTTGCATTCGAGACAACGTCATGTCGAATTATCATCGCTCCTCAGCCTGGCTCCCGACGTTGCTGCCTAACGCACCCAATCGAGCATCCGTCCTAGAAGACCAGGATTGTCCGGCGTGGTCGATTCCACCTGAATCAGCACCACGGATATATTGTCCAGCCCTCCCAGCGCATTGGCGCGCTTGACCAGCGCCTCCGCTACGGTGTCGATGGAGCCGCCCAGCCACTCCAGCAATTGCGCGATTTCCGCATCCTCCAGCATGTCGCACAGGCCGTCCGAACATAATAGATAGAGATCCCCTGCCCTGGTGTCGAATTCATGCACCTCCACATCGACCAGTGCGTCGATGCCCATGGCGCGGGTGACCAGATTGCGGTTCGAGGCGAAGCGCGCTTCCTGTTTCGACAGCAGGCCGGCATCGACCTGTTCCTGCACCTGGGAGTGGTCCCGGGTGATCTGTTCCAGCAGGTTGTCGCGAAATCGGTAAGCGCGGGAGTCGCCGACATGCGCGACGATCAGTTTGTCATGATGGAAAATCGTGCTGACCAGCGTGGTGCCCATGCCCGCATACTGCTGCGGGTCGCGCCGGGCCTGGTCGAAGATCGACTGGTTGGCTTCTTCCACCGCTGCCGTCATCAACCGGACCAGGCGATCGCTGCGCTCGGCCACGGTGCTCCAGTCGAAGTCGGTCAATCCTTGTTGCAGCCGATCGGCGACTACCTGGGTAGCGATGCCGCTGGCGACTTCGCCGGCGCGGTAGCCGCCCATGCCGTCGGCCAGTACCACCACACCGTGCGATGGCCGGACCTCGACCGCATCTTCGTTCTGGGCACGTACCATCCCGGTGTCCGTCAGCACCGCGTACTTGAGTTCAACGTGATGGGGCATTGCGATCATCCGTTCATTGGGTCGCGCACCACAGGCGACCACCGCGACAAGGCGTGGGGTAGCGGGCCGAAGCGAAGAGTCTACACGGCATTGGACACCGAATTGACGAATTCCACCGCTACCGGCCTCGCAAAACAGGCTCAATTATGGCCGATGGAAATCGCGTTCGCATGCGATTGAAGCCAAACGGATTTGCCACTTCGCAAACCTTGGGAAGTAAACGCGACACGGGAAGCGATTGCTTCCCGTGGATTGCGATTGCCCGTTACAGGCACGTTCGGATTCGCGTTACAGCGCAGCCTTCAACAAGCGTGCCATCTCCGATGGATTCTTGGTGACGGTGATGCCGCAGGCAGCCATGATTTCCAGTTTTGCCTGCGCAGTATCGGCGCCGCCAGAAATCAGCGCGCCGGCATGGCCCATGCGCTTGCCCGGCGGCGCGGTGACGCCGGCGATGAAGCCGACCACCGGTTTCTTCATGTTGTCGCGGATCCAGTAGGCAGCGTTGGCTTCGTCCGGGCCGCCGATTTCACCGATCATGATGACCGCGTCGGTGTCGGGATCGTCGTTGAAGGCTTTCATGATGTCGATGTGCTTCAAGCCATTGATCGGGTCGCCGCCGATGCCGACTGCCGTCGATTGGCCCAGGCCGAGTGCGGTCAGTTGTCCGACTGCTTCATAGGTCAAGGTGCCCGAGCGGGACACGACGCCGATGCGGCCTTTCATGTGGATGTGACCCGGCATGATGCCGATCTTGATTTCGTCCGGCGTGATCAGGCCAGGGCAGTTCGGTCCCAGCAGCAGCGTCTTGCTGCCGGATTTAGCCATGCGGTCCTTCAGGGCCATCATGTCGCGTACCGGAATGCCTTCGGTGATGCAGATCGCCAGGTCGAGTTCGGCTTCGACGGCTTCCCAGATCGCGGCAGCAGCGCCGGCCGGCGGAACATAGATCACCGACACGTTGACGCCGGTCTGCGCCTTGGCTTCGGCGACTGTTGCAAAGATCGGCACGCCTTCAAAATCCTCGCCGGCTTTTTTCGGGTTCACGCCCGCGACGAAACAGTTCTTGCCGTTCGCGTATTCACGGCACATGCGGGTATGGAATTGACCGGTCTTGCCGGTGATGCCCTGGGTGACGACTTTGGTGTCTTTGTTAATCAGAATCGACATGGTGGTTCCTTGTGCGCTGGGTTATCTTTTGTTGTCGTGGGCGCGAGGCGGACGCTGGAGCTGCGGGTGCCTCGCGCCGTGGATCGCTGGTTGGCTTCGGGTCGGGCTGTGTTGGCTTACTTGCTGGCCGCCGCAACCACCTTCTGCGCTGCATCTTCCATCGTGTCTGCAGCAATGATCGGCAGGCCCGATTCGGCCAGCATCTTCTTGCCCAGATCTTCGTTGGTACCCTTCATGCGCACCACCAGTGGCACCTTCAGCGAGACTGCCTTGGAAGCGACGATGACACCTTCGGCGATCACGTCGCACTTCATGATGCCGCCAAAAATGTTGACCAGGATTGCCTTCAGGCCCGGGTTTTTTAGCATGATCTTGAATGCTTCCGTGACCTTTTCCGCGGTCGCGCCGCCACCGACGTCGAGGAAGTTGGCCGGCTCGCCGCCGAACAGTTTGATGGTGTCCATGGTCGCCATGGCCAGACCGGCGCCGTTGACCAGGCAACCGATGTTGCCGTCGAGTGAAATATAGGCCAGGTCGAATTTCGAGGCTTCGACTTCGGCCGGATCTTCTTCATCCAGGTCGCGGTAGGCGACGATTTCCGGATGCCGGTACAGGGCATTCGCATCGAAGTTGAACTTGGCGTCGAGCGCGATGACCTTGCCGTCGCCGGTCAGGATCAGTGGATTGATTTCGGCCAGCGATGCATCGGTTTCCCAATACGCTTCGTACAGGCCCTGCAACTGGGCGCGGGCATCGACGATCGAGGCTGCCGGCACACCGATCTTGGCCGCGATACCGTCGGCTTCGGCGTCGGTCAGGCCGACCGCCGGGTCGATGGCGATCTGGTGAATCAGTTCGGGATGGTGCTCGGCGACCTCTTCGATATCCATGCCGCCTTCGCTGGAAGCCATCAGGACCACGCGCTGGCTGACGCGGTCGGTGACCATGCTGACGTAGAGTTCTTTCTTGATGTCGGCACCTTCTTCGATCAGCAGGTGACGCACCTGCTGGCCAGCCGGGCCGGTCTGGTGCGTAACGAGTTGCATGCCGAGGATTTCACCGGCGAAGCTGCGCACTTGCTCGAGCGATTTCGCAACCTTGACGCCGCCACCCTTGCCGCGGCCACCGGCGTGGATCTGCGCCTTGACCACCCACACCGGGCCGCCCAGCTTTTCGGCGGCCTTGACGGCATCGTCGACGGAGTCGCACGGAATGCCGCGTGGCACCGTTACACCGAATTTGCGGAGGATTTCCTTGCCCTGATATTCATGGATCTTCATGCGCTATTCCTTCAGTCCTGATTGGAAAAATGTAAGTGGCGTTCAATTCGTTAGTTCAATTTTCGGTTCAAGTGGATTCGTCGGCAGCCGCCACATGCCAGCGCGGATAGAAGCGCGCAACGGCCGGGCCGTCGGTCCGCAGCGCGTGGCAATGGTCGAGTTGGCGCGGTTTTTCTGTATTGCCTTCTGACTCGACACCATCGCGCGCTGAAAAGACTTCACCGACCATCGCCTGCATGGTGGCCGTCGGCAAGATCTGCGCCATTTCCGTTAAGTGCGTACATCCGCCGATGCCGCCGATGCGTTGCCGTACGTCCGCCCGGAACCGGTTCATCAGGTTCAGGCCGACCAGCTTCTGGTAAGCCGGGCCGATGGTGTCGCAATAGCCGGGGTAAGGTACTGCGTCGGAAACTGCCTCGACGGCGACGATCGTCAAGCGCGTGTCGACCGTCAATCGCAGCCACAGGTCGTGCAGCGGTGTGTTGGCGGGACGCACGCCGGAAGCCAGCCGCGAATCAGCAGTCCGGACGTCGGTGATCTGCGCCTCGATGTCCCACAAGCCGTCTTCGCGTGCAAAACCTTCCACGCGAATCGTGCGCGTGTGCTTCAGGGCGCGGCGGGGACTGGGAATGGACAGCGGCATAGAGATCGGGGCAGGTGAGCGGCAGGCGAGGCGTAATTCGTCACGAACAGTACGACACAGCAGAAAATCCAGCGGCAAAAGCCACCCGGCTTGGCCTGCGTCCAACCCTGGGGAGGATATCGATCGTTGTGGATGCGAGTGAAAAACCGTTGCCTGTCGCAGCATGCACGCTCGCAAATAATCGCGAAAGTGTAGCACAGCCGACAGGGCCAACCAATTGATGAGGGGCAAATCAATGCGTGGTAAAACAGGTTCAGACAGTCGCTGGAACGCTTGCTGGACGGTGAAACCCGGCGCTCGAAGCACTATGGAATTGCTGACAATTGCCCAGAATTCGATGAAGAGTGCATCGCCCCGGGATGCGACACATTCGCTGCAGTGCCACGTTGACCGTCCGACCTGATCGCCTGCGCTGCAGCACGAAGACCATTTATTGGGGATCACCGGACAGCACCTCGCACCGGCGCGTGACTAAAAGTGCATCACGACCAGTGCATGATGACCAATTCGGACGCCAACAGGTAACGCAAGGCACGGGGTCTCGAATTGAGGGGGGCCCCCGTGCCATTGCGATGCGCTACCTGACTGTTGCTGCCAGCAATTGACTACCGCTTTTGCTTGCTGCTTTTGCTTGCTGCTTTTGCTTGCTGTTATTGCTTACGCCTGAATCTTACGGCGATTGCTTTCGGTCACCGCTTGCGCGACTTCCGGCGATGGCCATTGCGACGTTACTCGGCTTCCTTGACTTCCAGGCCGTCCTTCGCATCCTTGGCTTCGCGCAGTTCCTTGGCCGTCGGCTTCTTGGCAACCGGATCGGCTCCCTTGACGGCGCCAAGTTCCGGCACGCCCAGCGAAACGCGCACCTTGTTCTCGATCTCGCGCGCCAGTTCTGGCCGTTCTTTCAGGAAATTGCGTGCATTGTCCTTGCCCTGGCCGATGCGTTCGCCGTTGTAGCTGTACCAGGCGCCAGATTTCTCGACGATCTTGGCTTCCGAACCCAGGTCCAGGATCTCGCCTTCGCGCGAGGTGCCTTCGCCATACAGGATATCGAAATGGGCTTCCTTGAACGGTGGCGCGATCTTGTTCTTGACGACCTTGACCTTGGTTTCGTTGCCGATGACTTCGTCGCCGGACTTGATCGAACCGGTGCGGCGGATGTCGAGTCGCACCGACGCATAGAATTTCAGCGCATTGCCGCCGGTCGTGGTTTCAGGATTACCGAACATGACGCCGATCTTCATCCGGATCTGGTTGATGAAGATGACCAGCGTGTTGGTGCGGTTGATCGAGCCGGTCAGCTTGCGCAGGGCCTGCGACATCAGCCGTGCCTGCAGGCCGGGCAATGAATCGCCCATGTCGCCTTCGATCTCGGCCCGTGGCGTCAAGGCTGCCACCGAGTCGATCACGATCAGGTCGACGCCGCCCGAGCGCACCAGCGCGTCGGTGATTTCCAGCGCCTGTTCACCGGTGTCGGGTTGCGAAATCAACAGCTCCGACAGATTGATACCAAGCTTTTGCGCGTAACCGACGTCGAGCGCATGCTCGGCATCGATGAAGGCGTAGGTGCCGCCCAGCTTTTGCATTTCCGCGATGGTCTGCAAGGTCAGCGTGGTCTTGCCGGAGGATTCCGGGCCGTAAATCTCGACCACCCGGCCACGCGGCAGGCCGCCGACGCCCAGCGCGATGTCGAGGCCCAAAGAGCCAGTCGACACGACTTGGATGTCCTCAATCACTTCGCCGTCGCCGAGCTTCATGATGGTGCCCTTGCCGAACTGCTTTTCGATCTGCGCCAGCGCCGCCTGCAGGGCCTTGGCCTTCTCGGTGTTGAGCGTGGTCGGGGCGTTGTT
>JAYUWF010000086.1:0-20401 GCA_043753685.1 Herminiimonas sp. | reverse complement strand
AAAGGCGAGATCTACAACGCCGTGGTCGTTCGTACCGCTAAGGGTGTGCGTCGTCAGGATGGCTCGTTGGTGAAATTCGATACCAACGCCGCAGTCTTGTTGAATGCAAAGCTCGAGCCGATCGGCACGCGTATTTTTGGACCGGTCACCCGTGAGCTGCGCACTGAGCGCTTCATGAAGATCGTCTCGCTCGCGCCTGAAGTTCTGTAAGGAGTCGTGATGGATAAGATTCGTAAAAATGATGAAGTGATTGTCCTGACTGGCAAAGACAAGGGCAAGCGCGGCGTCGTAAGCAAGCGTGTGGATGCTGATTATGTCATTGTCGAGGGTGTGAATGTCGCCAAAAAAGCGACCAAGCCGAACCCAATGACCGGTACCACTGGCGGCATCGTCGACAAGTTGATGCCAATTCACGTCTCCAACGTTGCGTTGTTTAATGCAGCAACTGGCAAGGCAGATCGCGTTGGAAGCAAAGACGTGGACGGTAGGAAAGTCCGCATCTACAAGTCCAGCGGCGAAGCCGTTAAGGTGTAATGGATCATGGCCCGTCTACAAGAAATTTACAAAACTAAAGTCGCCGGTGACCTGACTGCCAAGTTTGGCTACAAGTCGGTCATGGAAGTGCCGCGCATCCTGAAGATCACCCTGAACATGGGTTTGTCGGAAGCGATTGCAGACAAGAAGATCATCGAGCACGCCGTTGGCGACCTGACCAAGATCGCTGGCCAAAAGCCGGTCGTGACCAAGGCGCGCAAGGCGATTGCCGGTTTCAAGATTCGCGAAGGTTATCCGATCGGTTGCATGGTGACCCTGCGCGGTGCCCAGATGTACGAATTCCTGGACCGCCTGATCACAGTTGCACTGCCACGTGTACGTGACTTCCGGGGTGTCTCGGGTCGCGCATTCGATGGCCGCGGTAATTACAATATCGGTGTGAAAGAGCAAATCATTTTCCCCGAAATTGAGTATGACAAGATTGACGTGTTGCGTGGTATGAACATCAGCATCACGACGACCGCCAAGACCGACGACGAAGCAAAAGCGCTTCTCGCCGCATTTAAATTCCCGTTCAGAAACTGAGGTTGCCATGGCAAAACTGGCACTGATTAACCGTGAGATCAAGCGCGCAGACCTGGTGAAGAAATTCGCTGGCAAGCGTGCCGAATTGAAGGCAATCATTGATGACCAATCGAAGTCGGAAGAAGAGCGCTACGAAGCGCGCCTGAAATTGCAGGCGTTGCCCCGTAACTCTGCTCCGACCCGCCAACGTAATCGTTGCTCGATCACTGGTCGCCCGCGTGGCACTTTCCGTAAGTTCGGTCTGGGCCGTATCAAGCTCCGTGAAATCGCCATGCGTGGTGAAATTCCGGGTATGACCAAAGCCAGCTGGTAATAGGAGAATAAGCAATGAGTATGAGCGATCCTATCGCCGATATGCTGACCCGTATCCGCAATGCGCAAGTCGTGCAAAAGGTTTCGGTAGCAATGCCGTCGTCAAAGGTCAAGATTGCAATTGCCAACGTCTTAAAGGACGAGGGTTACATTGAGGATTTCGCGGTGTCCGAAGATGCGGGCAAGGCGGAATTGAAAATCGGTTTGAAATATTATGCAGGCCGTCCGGTTATCGAGCGCCTTGAGCGCGTGTCCCGTCCAGGACTGCGCGTCTACAAAGGCAAAGACGATATTCCGAACGTGATGAACGGTCTGGGCGTGGCCATCGTGTCGACGCCTCAGGGCGTGATGACTGACCGCAAGGCGCGCGCTACCGGTGTCGGTGGCGAAGTCATCTGCTACGTCGCTTAAGGAGTTCGATATGTCACGTGTAGGAAAAATGCCGATTGCACTGCCGAAGGGCGCGGAAGCGACCATCTCCGCAGAGCACATCGTTGTCAAGGGTCCGCTGGGTACGTTGCAGCAATCGTTGAATGGCCTGGTGAAGGTGGTCAATACCGATGGCACGCTGAAGTTCGAAGCTGCCAACGACAGCCGCGAAGCGAATGCGATGTCGGGTACGTTGCGCGCACTGGTGAACAACATGGTGACTGGTGTGACCAAGGGTTTCGAGAAAAAGCTGGTTTTGGTCGGCGTGGGCTACAAGGCCCAGGCGCAGGGCGACAAGCTGAACCTGTCGTTGGGTTTCTCGCACCCGGTCGTGCATCAGATGCCGGAAGGCGTGACGTGCGCAACCACGACGCCAACCGAGATCCTGATCAAGGGAAACAATCGTCAGCAGGTCGGCCAGGTCGCAGCGGAAGTTCGCGCATATCGTCCGCCAGAGCCTTACAAAGGCAAGGGCGTTCGTTACTCGGACGAGCGCGTTGTACTTAAAGAAACCAAGAAGAAGTAATAGGGGTCGATGATGGACAAGAAACAATCACGTTTGCGCCGCGGCCGTCAGACTCGCGCGAAGATCGCCGAGTTGAAGGTGAATCGCCTGGCCGTGCATCGCACCAACACGCATATTTACGCGACCATCATCAGCCCGGAAGCCAAGATCTTGGCATCGGCGTCGACGCTGGAAGCCGAAGTGCGGCTCGAGTTGGCTGGCAAGTCGGGCAAGGGCGGCAACGCTGCTGCCGCGGCTCTGGTAGGCAAGCGCGTCGCTGAGAAAGCATTGAAAGCCGGCATCGCCGAGGTTGCATTCGACCGCTCCGGTTTCCGTTATCACGGCCGTGTCAAAGCAGTGGCAGAAGCCGCTCGCGAAGCTGGTCTGAAGTTCTAAGGAAGAATCGTCATGGCAAAGATGCAATCGAAGATGCAAAGCGAGAAGCCAGATGATGGCATGCGCGAAAAAATGATCGCAGTCAATCGCGTGACCAAAGTGGTCAAGGGCGGCCGGATCATGGGGTTCGCCGCATTGGCAGTCGTTGGTGACGGCGATGGACGTATCGGCATGGGCAAGGGCAAGTCGAAGGAAGTGCCGGTTGCAGTGCAAAAGGCGATGGAAGAAGCGCGCCGCAAGATGATCAAGGTCACCTTGAAAAACGGTACTTTGCAGCACACCGTGACTGGAAAGCATGGCGCATCGTCAGTGCTGATGGCGCCGGCAAAAGACGGTACGGGCGTGATCGCCGGTGGCCCGATGCGCGCGATTTTCGAAGTCATGGGCGTGACCAACGTCGTTGCAAAGTCGAATGGCTCGACCAACCCGTACAACATGGTCCGCGCGACCCTGGACGGTCTGGCAAAAATGAATACACCATCGGAAATTGCTGCGAAACGCGGCAAGTCGATCGAAGATATCCTGGGCTAAGGTGAAGCAGATGGCAAAGACAAAAACAGCAGCACCGGCAGCCGCCAAGACCGTCAAAGTGCAACTGATGATGGGTCTGATCGGTACGCGCGAAACACATCGCGCCACCGTTCGCGGCCTCGGCCTGCGCGGTATCAATTCGGTATCCGAACTCGAAGACACGCCGTCGGTTCGCGGCATGATCAACAAGGTGTCGTATCTTGTGAAAGTGGTGGCGTAAGGCTGCGGCCTGCGCACGGAGCAAATCATGGAACTCAATACAATTCAGCCAGCAGATGGCGCCAAGCATTACAAACGCCGCGTGGGCCGCGGCATCGGTTCGGGCATCGGCAAGACTGCCGGCCGGGGTCACAAGGGTCAAAAATCGCGCGCCGGTGGTTTCCACAAGGTTGGCTTCGAGGGCGGTCAAATGCCGTTGCAGCGCCGTTTGCCAAAGCGTGGTTTCAAGTCGATGGCAACACCGTACAAGGCAGAAGTACGCTTGTCGGACCTTGAGGCATTGCCACTAGGTGAGATCGACGTCCTGGTGCTCAAGCAGGCTGGTTTGGTCGGCGAGTTGGCACGAGTAGTGCGTGTAATTCTGTCAGGTGAGTTGACCAAGAAGGTTACGCTCAAAGGTGTGATCGCAACCAAGGGCGCACGCGCTGCAATTGAAGCGGCAGGCGGTTCGGTTGCTTAATTTGGTGATGTAAGGAGTGAAAAGTGGCAACTACTCCTCAATCGGCTAAAAATGCGGCAAGTGGGTTCCCATGGGGCCGACTGTGGTTCTTGCTGGGTGCGTTGGTTGTCTACCGCATCGGTGCCCACATTCCGGTGCCCGGCATTGACCCGACGCAGTTAGCGCAATTGTTCAAGCAAAACCAGGGTGGCATCCTGGGCATGTTCAACATGTTCTCCGGTGGCGCTTTGTCGCGGTTTACGATTTTCGCGCTGGGGATCATGCCGTACATTTCGGCTTCGATCATCATGCAGTTGATGTCGATTGTTTCTCCGCAGCTGGAAGCCTTGAAAAAAGAAGGTGAGTCCGGCCGGCGCAAGATCACGCAGTACACGCGCTACGGTACCTTGGTACTGGCAACCTTTCAGGCGCTCGGAATTGCGGTCGCGCTGGAGTCTCAGGCAGGCTTGGTGATTGACCCGGGTTATGCATTCCGGTTCACGACGGTTGTGACGTTGTTGACAGGTACGATGTTTTTGATGTGGCTGGGCGAGCAGATTACCGAGCGCGGTTTGGGCAACGGGATTTCGATCATCATTTTTGCTGGCATTGCAGCGGGTCTTCCAAGCGCGGTCGCCGGATTGGTCGAATTGGTGGCAACCGGGTCGATGAGTGCATTTGTTGCGATCTTGATCATCGCAGTTGCAGCCGCAGTGACGTACGGTGTGGTGTTCGTTGAGCGTGGCCAGCGCAAGATTCTGGTGAATTATGCAAAGCGGCAGGTTGGCAACAAGATTTACGGCGGCCAGAGCAGTCATCTGCCGTTGAAGCTGAACATGGCGGGCGTGATTCCCCCGATCTTCGCTTCGTCCATCATTTTGTTCCCGTCGACGATCGTCAGCTGGTTCACGTCGGCAGGTGATTCGGCGAACCCGTTCATCCGGTTTCTGAAGGATCTTGCTGCGTCGATGGCGCCAGGCGAGCCGATTCATGCGTTGTTGTATGCAGTGGCAATTGTATTTTTCTGCTTTTTCTATACTGCGTTGGTGTTCAACAGCAAAGAGACGGCAGATAACTTGAAGAAGAGCGGTGCTTTCGTTCCGGGAATTCGTCCGGGTGATCAGACGGCACGTTACATCGACCGGATCCTGACGCGACTGACGCTTGCCGGCGCTGTGTACATCACGTTGGTTTGCTTGTTGCCCGAGTTCTTGATCGCAAAGTACAAAGTGCCGTTCTACTTCGGTGGTACGTCCTTGCTGATCATCGTGGTGGTGACGATGGACTTCATGGCGCAGGTACAGAATTACGTAATGTCGCAGCAATACGAATCGCTGCTCCGCAAGGCAAATTTCAAGGGCGGAGTTCCGACGCGTTAAGCGTCCAGGAAAACGGGCAGACCGAATGGCAAAAGACGACGTAATACAGATGCAAGGAGAAATCCTGGAAAACCTCCCGAATGCAACCTTTCGGGTGAAGCTGGAAAACGGACACGTGGTACTCGGTCATATTTCAGGAAAAATGCGAATGAACTATATTCGGATTTTGCCAGGTGACAAAGTTACCGTGGAGCTGACCCCATACGACTTGAGTCGGGCGCGCATTGTGTTCCGAACCAAGTAAGCGGTTAGATTGTGTGACGGATGGGGTCAAACCCGTTTTTGGAAATCTTAAGTTTTGTTAGAAAGAGGGCCACAATGAAAGTGCTCGCATCAGTCAAGCGGATCTGCCGCAATTGCAAGATCATCAAGCGCAAGGGTGTAGTGCGCGTGATCTGTATCGAACCGCGCCATAAACAGCGCCAGGGTTAATTAACGTTATTGATTGAGGAATAACGAATGGCACGTATTGCAGGGGTAAACATCCCAAATCATCAGCACACGGTAATCGGCTTGACAGCGATCTACGGCGTGGGTCGTCCACGCGCGCAGGATATCTGTGTCAAATCGGGTGTCCCGACGAACAAGAAGGTCAAGGACCTGGACGATAGCGAGCTCGAGAAGCTGCGCGACGAAATCGGCAAATTCATCGTGGAAGGCGACTTGCGTCGCGAAATCTCGATGAATATCAAGCGCCTGATGGACTTGGGTTGCTACCGCGGTATGCGTCATCGCAAGGGTCTGCCTTGCCGTGGCCAGCGCACCCGGACCAATGCCCGTACCCGCAAGGGACCAAGGAAAGCGGCGCAGTCGCTGAAGAAATAACCCACGCTGATCGGACGATCAGCGGGTCGATGAGTTGTCGGAATTTAGGAAATCATCATGGCAAAAGCACCAAACAACGCCGCCGCAGCACGGGTGCGCAAGAAGGTTAAGAAGAACGTAGCCGAAGGTATTGCACATATCCACGCTTCGTTCAACAACACGATCATCACGATCACCGACCGTCAAGGCAATGCGTTGTCGTGGGCAACTTCTGGTGGCGCCGGCTTCAAGGGCTCGCGTAAATCGACGCCGTTCGCAGCGCAGGTCGCAGCCGAAGCCGCCGGCAAGGTGGCAGTCGAATGCGGTGTGAAAAATCTGGAAGTCCGGATCAAGGGCCCAGGCCCTGGCCGTGAGTCGGCCGTGCGCGCACTGAACAACCTGGGCATCAAGATTACCCAGATCCAGGACGTGACACCGGTTCCGCACAACGGCTGCCGTCCGCCAAAGCGTCGTCGGATCTGATCCACCGCGTCTTGTTGGCTCGTATTCAGCAGTAACTGAGCAGTAGTTGAGCAACATCCCGCCCGCCAACGCTCTTGGCGGGTTTTGTTCTTAAGCCCACCGTCTGACAGCGGGCAGGTCAGACTAGCGCTCATGTGGTGCTGCCCTTCGCGGCAGGCCGGGCGTCATTAATAAAGGAAATTCCGTGGCACGTTATATTGGACCGAAAGCAAAGTTATCCCGCCGTGAAGGCACTGACCTGTTCCTCAAGAGTGCACGTCGCTCGCTGGATTCGAAGTGCAAGCTCGATTCCAAGCCAGGTCAGCATGGCCGCACCTCTGGTCAGCGCACTTCCGACTACGGCAATCAGTTGCGCGAGAAGCAAAAAGTCAAGCGCATGTACGGTATTCTCGAGCGTCAGTTCCGTCGCTATTTCGCAGAAGCCGACCGCCGCAAGGGTAACACCGGCGAAACCCTGCTGAAGCTGCTGGAAGCGCGCCTCGACAACGTCGTCTATCGCATGGGCTTCGGCTCGACCCGCGCCGAAGGCCGTCAGTTAGTCTCGCACAAGGCATTCACCGTCAACGGTATCGTCGTCAATATCGCGTCGTACCAGGTCAAGCCGGGCGATGTGGTTGCAGTCCGTGAAAAAGCCAAGAAGCAGGTCCGCATCGTCGAAGCACTGTCGCTGGCTGAACAGACTGGTATGGCAAGCTGGGTTGCGGTCGATTCCAAGAAAATGGAAGGCACCTTCAAGTCTGTACCGGATCGTAGCGAGATCGCCAATGACGTCAACGAATCGCTGATCGTCGAATTGTATTCACGCTAATCCCGCAATCCGGTTCGCAGTCGTTTCAGGTTTTACCGCCGAATCACATCCGAATATCAGTTGGGGAAAAAGGAATCGGGCGCGCGGCGGCGCCCTTGCTCTCTTTCCTGCAACTGTGAACACTTCAGCCTTATCGGTGTAACGAGCCGAGGGTATTGAAAAGGACAATTCATGCAAAACAGTTTGTTGAAGCCACGTATTATCGAAGTCGAAGCCCTCGGTGCCGGTCACGCAAAAGTTGTGATGGAGCCATTCGAACGCGGCTACGGCCATACCCTGGGTAATGCGTTGCGTCGCGTCCTGTTGTCGTCGATGGTCGGCTACGCGCCCACCGAAGTGACAATCGCCGGTGTCGTGCACGAATATTCCTCGCTCGATGGCGTGCAGGAAGACGTGGTCGACATGTTGTTGAATCTGAAGGGCGTGGTCTTCAAGCTGCACAATCGCGACGAAGTCACGCTGACTCTGAAAAAAGAGGGCGAAGGCGCGGTGCTGGCCTCCGACATCGATCTGCCACATGATGTAGAACTCATCAATCCGGATCACATCATTGCCAATCTGACCGCTGGCGGCAAGCTCGACATGCAGATCAAGGTCGAAAAAGGCCGCGGCTATGTGCCGGGTAATGTACGTCGCCTGTCGGAAGACGCCAACAAAACCATCGGTCGCATCATTCTCGATGCGTCGTTTTCGCCAGTGCGCCGGGTGTCGTATTCGGTCGAATCGGCACGGGTGGAGCAGCGTACCGACTTGGACAAGCTGGTCATCAATATCGAAACCAACGGCGTGATTTCGCCGGAAGAAGCGATTCGCCAGTCGGCGCGCGTTCTGGTCGACCAATTGAACGTGTTCGCTGCACTGGAAGGCACTGAAGCCGCTGCCGAAGCGCCATCGCGGGCACCGTCGGTCGATCCGATCCTGTTGCGTCCGGTCGACGACCTGGAACTGACCGTGCGTTCGGCAAACTGCCTGAAGGCAGAGAACATCTATTACATCGGCGACCTGATCCAGCGCAGCGAGAACGAATTGCTGAAAACGCCGAATCTGGGCCGCAAGTCGCTCAACGAAATCAAGGAAGTCCTGGCGTCACGTGGACTGACACTGGGAATGAAGCTGGAAAACTGGCCGCCTGCCGGCCTGGAGAAGTAATTTTTACAATGGCGCAGCCTGTTTCGACAGGCCGCGCCATAAACGATCTTACCGGCCCGCGACTGGCACTTGCTGCAGTCGATAGAAGAGCTGGATTAAAACTTACCTACTGAAGGAATCATCATGCGTCATCGTCACGGCTTACGTAAACTGAACCGCACTTCTTCCCACCGCCTCGCCATGCTGCGCAACATGACGGTCTCGCTGCTGCGTCACGAAGCCATCAAGACCACAGTCCCGAAAGCCAAGGAACTGCGCCGCGTCATTGAGCCGATCCTGACACTCGGCAAGACCGATACGCTGGCCAACAAGCGTCTGGCATTCGATCGCCTGCGCGACCGTGAGATGGTGGTCAAGCTGTTCGCCGAACTCGGCCCGCGTTATGCCAACCGCAAAGGCGGTTACCTGCGTATCCTGAAGATGGGGTTCCGGGTCGGTGACAATGCCCCAATGGCGTATGTCGAACTGCTGGACCGTCCGGAAGTCACTGAAGCGGACGACGCAGCAACGGTGGAGTAATCCTCCGGGCAAGCGTTCGTCTCGTATGCAAAAAACCAGGCCTCGCCTGGTTTTTTGCATTGTGCGCCGCGGATGGCGCACCGATTTATTCGCAACATTGGCGTTTGCAGTAAGCTTCGGAGGTGCCATGTCGGGTTTTGCAACCGAATTGTGACGATGGATCGACAATGAAATCGGGAAGACCAGTAATGCTTGAAAACTTTTTTCGCTCCGATGCCATTCGCCGGCTGGGTCGCTTGCCTGCTGCATGGATCGTCAGCAGCGCATGGCGCCAGGTGTTGCTGGCGGTCCTGTTGCTCTGCACTGCGATGCGTGCGGTGGCTGCGGATGAATACCTGGACCCGGAAGTCGCCTTCAAGTTTTCAGCCGTGATGCAAACGCCGACCACGCTGGCAATCACCTATGCGATCGCCGATGGTTATTACATGTACCGGGAACGCTTTCAGTTCAAGGCGGAAGGTGCGACATTCGGTGTGCCGGCTTTCCCGAACGGCAAGGTCAAGTTCGATGAAACCTTCAACAAGAATGTCGAGACGTATCGGCATTCCGTGACGATCGTCCTGCCGGTGGAGGCTAATGGTGCTTTCAAGCTGATTGCCACCGGGCAGGGATGTGCCGATCAGGGGCTGTGCTACGCCCCCATGGAGTCGTCTGCCACGTTGTCGACCACCGGCGGGGGACTGGCGGCGGCTTTGCAGGGCGCGCCCCCTGCGGCCGGGTTTTCATCGGCAGGTCCGACGCCGCTCGGGGCCGCCACATCTGGAAACCCGATCGACACCGCCAACCCATCCGCACCGGGTGCCGCCAACACGACGACCAGCGGTGCAACCAGCGCAGCTATCACCGCAAGTGTCAGCACGAGCAGCGAGAGCGGAAGCATCGAAACGGCGCTCAAATCCGGTAGCCTGCTGGCCATCGTGCCGCTGTTCCTGTTGCTCGGACTGGGTCTGTCGCTGACGCCGTGCGTATTGCCGATGGTGCCGATCCTGTCCTCGATCATCGTCGGCGAGGGCAAGGGTTTGTCGCGCCGGCGCGGCTTCATGCTGTCGCTGACCTATGCGCTCGGCATGGCGATCGTCTACACCGCGCTTGGAGTGGCCGCGGGCCTGGTCGGTGAGGGACTGGCGGCGAGCTTGCAAAACCCGTGGGTGCTGACCGGATTCGCGTTGCTGATGGTCGGGCTGTCGCTGTCAATGTTCGGCTTCTATGAATTGCAGGTGCCGGGTTCGGTGCAGTTGAAATTGATGGGGATTTCACAGAGACAGTCGGCCGGCAAGTCGGTTGGCGTGTTCGCCATGGGAGCGCTGTCGGCACTGATCGTGGGCCCCTGCGTTGCGGCGCCGCTGGCCGGCGCCCTGGTCTACATCAGCCAGACCCGCAATGTGGTCATCGGCGGCAGTGCGCTGTTTGCGCTGGCCATGGGCATGAGCGTGCCGCTGCTGATCGTCGGTATTTCGGCCGGATCGTTGTTGCCGCGCGCCGGTGTCTGGATGGATGCGGTCAAACGATTCTTCGGCGTGCTGATGCTGGGCGTGGCGCTCTGGATGGTCTCACCAGTGCTGCCGCCAGTGTTCCAGATGGCAGGCTGGGCAGTGCTTGGCCTGGGCTATGGCGCCTATCTGCTTGCTTCGCGCGGCGCGCCATGGCTTTCCAGGGCGGTGGGAATCGCAGTCGCGGCACTCGGACTGGTTCAATTTGTGGGCCTGGCCACCGGTGGTCGCGACGCACTGGCGCCGCTGGCACATCTGCAAGGCGGCGCTGCAAAAGCCGTGGAATTCAAGCGCATCAAATCGTCGGCCCAGCTCGATGCTTTGCTGGCCACTGCAGCCGGTAAAACCGTGCTGCTCGATTTTTATGCCGACTGGTGCGTCTCATGCAAGGAAATGGAAAAGCTGACCTTTACTGACCGAGGCGTGCAACAGCAACTGGCCGATACGCTGCTGCTGCAGGTAGACGTCACCGCAAATGATGCCGATGACCGGGCCATGTTGAAGCGCTTTGGCCTCTTCGGGCCACCGGGCATCATTCTGTTTGACCGAAAGGGGCAGGAACTGCGCGACAGCCGTATCATCGGCTTTCAGAACCCGCGCAAGTTCTCCCGCTCGTTGGCGCCACTCGGGACGACATGACAAAGGTGCATTTGCTTAATCGTTGATTGTCGTTGAACCCGCCGGCGTCAGCGTCTATAGTCAGATCCTGGCAAATTGCTAACTTGAGGAGATTCGAGATGACATTACGTCTGGGCGATACAGCACCCGATTTCACGCAGGATTCATCGATCGGGAAGTTGAATTTTCATGAGTGGGCGGGAGATTCGTGGGTGGTCCTGTTTTCGCACCCGGCTGACTTTACGCCGGTCTGCACCACCGAGCTCGGTCTGACCGCACGTCTCAAGCCGGAGTTTGACAAGCGTAATGTGAAAGCAATCGCCTTGTCGGTCGATTCGGCTGACAAGCACGTCCAGTGGATCAAGGACATCGAAGAAACACAAAAGACAGTGGTCGGTTTTCCGATCATTGCCGATGCCGACAAGTCGGTGGCAACCTTGTACGACATGCTGCATCCGAATCAATCGGAGACCATGACGGTACGTTCCCTGTTCGTGATCGATCCGAAGAAAAAAGTCCGGTTGATGATTACCTATCCGATGAGCACCGGGCGCAATTTCGATGAAGTCCTGCGTGTCATCGACGCGCTGCAACTGACGGATGGCTACAGCGTCGCGACTCCAGGTAACTGGCGAGATGGCGATGACGTGATCATTCCACTGTCGATCCAGGATGAGGCCGTGATCAAGCAAAAATATCCAAAGGGGTACACGGCTGCTCGGCCGTATTTGCGCCTGACGCCACAGCCGAACAAATAAATGCCGCCGTAAGTTGCACGGGCCGGCGAGGGCGCCGAAACGGGCGTTCACATTCGTGGTGGTAACGGTCTGGCGACCTGAATCAGAACCCGAATCGGAGACTGGCTGCTGCTGGTACCGGACCAGAAGCGCCCAGTTCTGCTAGCGCAGCTTCAGATGCCGCGCGATGTCGCGCGCAAAATAGGTCAGCACGCCATCGGCGCCGGCGCGCTTGAAGCAAAGTATCGCCTCCATCATTGCCTTGTCATGGTCGATCCAGCCGTTCTGGGCGGCGGCCTTGATCATGGCGTATTCCCCGCTGACCTGGTAAGCAAAAGTCGGCACCTTGAATTCATCCTTGACGCGGCGCACGATATCGAGATACGGCATGCCTGGCTTGACCATCACCATGTCGGCGCCTTCAGCCAGATCGAGCGCGACTTCTCGCAAAGCTTCATTGCTGTTGGCCGGATCCATCTGGTAAGTTGCCTTGTCGCTCTTGCCGAGATTGGTGGCCGATCCGACTGCATCGCGAAACGGTCCGTAAAACGCCGACGCGTATTTCGCGGAATACGCCATGATCCGTGTGTGGATGAAATGATGCGATTCCAGCGCAGCGCGAATGATGCCGATGCGCCCATCCATCATGTCGGACGGCGCCACGATATCGACGCCCGCCTCGGCTTGCACCAGGGCCTGGCGTACCAGCATCGCGCAGGTTTCATCGTTGAGTACGTAACCGGAATGGTCGAGCAAGCCATCCTGCCCATGACTGGTGTACGGGTCGAGAGCCACATCGGTCAGGATGCCCAGCTCCGGAAAGCGGTCCTTGAGCGCCCGCACCGCGCGCGGAATCAATCCCTTCGGATTGGTGGCTTCGACGCCGTCCGGCGTCTTCACGGTGGGATGGATGACCGGGAACAGCGCCATGACCGGTATGCCCAACGCAACGCAGTCCTCGGCCACCTGCAGCAGCAGATCGACCGAGACCCGCTCCACGCCAGGCATGGAGGCGACGTTTTCGCGCTGTCCTTCGCCATCCAGGATGAAGACCGGATAGATCAGGTCGCTCGTCGTGACCGTATGCTCGCGCACCATCGCGCGGGAAAAAACATCCTTGCGCATGCGGCGCATGCGAATGGCGGGATAGGCGGCGGAAGAGTTGCTCGGAACAGGTGGCATGGTCGTTGGAAAAAAGAATTGATGAAATAGCGGATTTCGATGAACTTTTTCGGTAATCCACCCTCATAAGGTTAGGTGATGAACTCGCCTCCCGCTTCTCCTCCCTGAGCGGGGCCGAAACGCACTAGCGAATTGGCGTTACTGCCCTGAAGATAATCCCCTTTCTTCAGGGCTTTTTTTGCGTGCGGCGGTGCGTTGCTCGATGCTTGGCGTCGGTTCATTCCGGCGACGGTTTGCCTGGCACACCTGACTGCCGCTCTGGGTCGTCATCCGCCCGCTGTGTCTCCAGTTCAGATCCGGTACCTGCAATCTGGTTCAGGGCATCGGCATCCGGCTTCTGTCCAGTCAGGCCAACCAGTTCGCAAATTTTAGCGTCCGCCGCTTCCAGTCCTTCCCTTTTCAGTGCCGAAAACAATTGCACCGTGAAGGGAAACGCTGCGCCGTTCGCATCCACGTAATGGGACAGCACCGATTTTGCTTCCCGCAGCGCATTGGTCGCGTCGTTACGGTTGAGCTTATCGGATTTCGTCAGGATGCAATGTATCGGCTTACCGGTGGGTGCAAACCATTCCAGCATCTGCAGGTCCAGGTCCGTGAAGGGGCGACGGGAATCGATGATGAGCACCAGCGCTGCCAATTGGGTCCGATGCTGAACGTAATCGCCCAACAGTTTTTGCCAGTGCAGCTTGGCCGAACCCGAGACTTCGGCATAGCCGTAACCGGGCAAATCGACCAGCAGGGCGCGGATTTCGTCGAGTTTGGTTTCATCCTTGCGATGCTGCCCGACCTGGGCGCCGCCGATCGAAAAGTAATTGATGTGCTGGGTACGGCCCGGCGTCTTGGAAGCAAATGCGAGTTTTTTCTGGTTGCACAGGATATTGATGGCAGTGGACTTGCCGGCATTCGAGCGGCCCGCGAAGGCAATTTCGGGGACGAGCGTGTTGGGCAAATCGCTCAGATGATTCACCGTGGTAAAGAAACGGGCTTGCCAGAGTTGGGACATAATTGGGACACGGTTGAGACAGGTCGGAAGCAGAAAATACCGAGGGCCGGGCGAAAATGCCGGAAAGCTATTGTACAATACGGGGTTACGCAGAAGCGTGCCGTCATCGCGTAGTCGACTACGATAACAGCATTGCCATCGCCAAAGCAGAATTTTCCTATCGAGTCTCAGGGTGGTTGAATGAATCGTGTGTTTTTATCCGTCGTCAAAACAGTAGCCATGACCGCCTTTGCGATCTCGTCGATCGCCCATGCGGCAGAAGAGAAGAAGGCCGTTTTGCCGGATTCGGCCAAGGGTGAAACGTTGTACACCAACGGTGATGCCGCGCGCGGCCTGCCGGCCTGCGTATCGTGCCACGGTGCTGCCGGCGCTTCCACGATTGCGCAAAATCCGAAGCTGGCTGGCCAGCATGAAGCTTACCTCTACAAGCAATTGCTGAATTTTAAGGGTCCGGATCGGAAGAACGCGATCATGACGGCCTATGCGAGCGCGATGACCGACGATGACATGAAAAATGTCGCGGCCTACCTCGACAAGCAACCGGTAAAACCTGGTGCGGCAAAAAGCAAGGACACCGTCGAAACCGGCAAGCGCATTTACCGCGCCGGTATCGCAGAAAAGAACGTGCCTGCCTGCGCCGCCTGCCACGGCCCGAATGGCGCCGGCATTCCAGCACAGTTTGCCCGCCTCGGTGGCCAGCATCAGGAATACACCTCGGCGCAGCTGATGAATTTCCGTACCGGCGCACGCAAGAACAGCATTCAGATGACCACCATCGCCAAGCGTCTGTCGGACGATGAAATGGCGGCAGTCTCGGACTATATTGCCGGGCTGCGCTGATACCGTCATTGCCTGCGTGCAAAAATTTGTACCCATAAAAACAAGAAGCAATGCAGCATAGCAGGGTGGCCGAGGCCACCCTTTTTCTTGAAAAAACGTTTCGTCATGGGCATGCAAAATGACTGTCAGTACCGCAGGAGTCCAGCTTAAAACCGATCGCCGCTGGCTCGCCGACGGCATCGAGCTGGTGTCGTCGATGCGTTTTGCGATCAGCCTGCTGTCGCTGCTGGCAATTGCCTCGATCATCGGCACGGTGCTGAAACAGAACGAGCCGCTGCCGAATTATGTCAATCAGTTCGGCCCGTTCTGGTTCGAAGTCTTTGCCAAGCTGGGCCTGTATTCGGTCTACGCCGCCTGGTGGTTCCTGCTGATCCTGGCGTTCCTGGTGCTGTCGACGTCGTTGTGCATCACCCGCAACGCGCCCAAGATGTTGAGGGACATGCGCAGCTGGCGGGAAAACGTGCGCGAACAATCGCTGCGAAATTTCCACCACAAGCAGGAGTGGGAGGCGCCGGTCGAGCGCAGCACCCTCAGCGCCGAACTGGCGCGGCGCATCGCCGCAAGCGGCTACAAGGTCAAGATCGTGGAAAAGGATCACGCGACCCTGATCGCTGCAAAGCAGGGCGCCGCCAACAAGTGGGGCTACATTTTTGCCCATGGCGCAATCGTCATCATTTGCATCGGTGGCTTGCTCGACTCCGATCTGCCGATCCGCTTTCAACAATGGTATTTCGGAAAAACGGCATTTGCAGGGAATGGCATCATCGCCGACATTCCGGCGCAGCACCGCCTCGGCCTGGGCAATCCTACTTTTCGCGGCAACACCATGATCCCCGAAGGTGGCAGCAGCAATACCGCCATCATCCAGCAGCAAAGCGGCGTGCTGATCCAGGACTTGCCCTTCACGATACAGCTGAAGAAATTCGTCATCGACTATTACTCGACGGGCATGCCGAAGCTGTTTGCCAGCCAGGTCGTGGTCACCGACAATGAAACCGGGAAGAGTTTTCCGGCGACCATCAAGGTCAACGAGCCCCTGCTTTACAAGGGCCTGGCGGTGTACCAATCCAGCTTCGAGGACGGCGGCAGCAAGCTCAGCTTGTCCGGTTATCCCATGCAGGGTGGACGCAACTACGATTTCCCGCTGGCGGGAGAGGTCGGAGGCTCTACCGCGCTGGGCAATCCTGGCGGCGCGGCCTACACGGTCGAGTTCAGCGGCTTTCGACCTTTCAATGTGGAAAACCTCAATCCCGGCACCAGCAACGACGCCGGAAATGCCGGCCAGGATGTGCGCGGCGTGAATCTTGCCAAGGGTTTCGAGCAAAGCTTTGCCGAGGGGCTCGACAAGCGGCTCGGCTCGGCTGGCAAGAATGCCAACAGCAAGGACTTGAAGAATGTCGGCCCGAGCATCCAGTACAAATTGCGCGACCAGACCGGCCAGGCGCGTGAATATCACAATTACATGCTGCCGACGGCCATCGATGGCAATCGGGTGTTCCTGGCCGGCGTGCGCGAAACGCCGGATGCGCAATTCCGATATTTGCGGATACCGGCAGATGAGCAGGGCAGTGTCGAAGAATGGATGCGCCTGCGTGCCGCCATCATGGATCCGGCACTGCGCACACTGGCGGCGCAGCGTTACGCGCAGCGCGCCATGCCGAGTACGCGCGATGGCGCGCAGGCGCTGCGCCAGCAACTTGCCATCTCCTCCGAAAAAGGTCTGGCAATCTTTGCCGGCGGGGATAACCAGGGTGGCTTCGTTGCCATCAGCAAGTTCCTGGAGCGTATTCCACGTGGCGAGCAGGAAAAAGCGGCCGATATCTTCATGAAGATTCTCAACGGCAGTCTATGGGACCTGTGGCAGGTAGCCCGCGAGAAAGATGGCTTGAAAGCCATCGAGGCCGATGAACCCCACGCGCGCTTCCTGCAACTGGCCACCAATGCCTATGCCGATTCCTTTTTCTATGGCGCGCCGGTCTATCTGCAATTGAAAACCTTCGACGAGGTCAAGGCTTCGGTTTTGCAGGTGACCCGCTCACCCGGCAAGAACGTGGTGTATCTGGGCTGCCTGTTCCTGGTCCTGGGTGTGTTTTCGATGCTGTACGTGCGCGAGCGGCGTTTGTGGGTGTGGCTGAAGTCGGGTATGGACGGACAGTCCCGGATCATCATGGCCATGAGTTCGCAACGCAAGACCCTCGATTTCGAGCATGAATTTACCAGGCTGAAGACGCAGCTGCAGCAAACCAGCGCGCCTGTGACAACGCCTGCCAGTGCGCCGCAGCAGCCCTGAGGCGAGTCATCTATACTGTGCGCGAGCGCCGGCCGGGGCGGTTTGATCCGCCCGACCGTGCTGCCGCCTGAATTGGAGAACCGAATGGAATTAGCCCCCTCACCAGCTTCCCCGCCACAAGCTTCCCAGTCTCAAGCTTATGTTGCGACGCCAGGATTTTTCAGACGCCTGACGGTCATCGACTGGCTGTTTGGCGCCGCACTGCTGGCGGCGTCGCTCTTCGCGCTCAATCGCTTCGGTGCCTACATGGATTATTACGAAAAAATAATCCTGGTAGCGGCTGCGCCGACCTTTGCCTGGCTTGGCTGGCACTGGAAACCAGTGCGCTGGCTGATGGCCTTGCTCGGGGTGCTGGCGCTGCTGGCCATGGCGCTGTATGGCGGCGTGCTCGACATGGCCAACAAGAAGTTCTTGCTGAAATACGCACTGTCGAGCCAGTCGGCGATCCTGTGGATGAGCACCTTGTTCTTCCTGTCGACCCTGTTTTACTGGGGCGGCCTGATCACCCGTTCCGGGTTCGGCGCTTCGGTCGGCAGCAAGCTGTGCTGGTCGGCGGTGGTGCTTGGATTTACCGGCATGCTGGTGCGCTGGTACGAATCGTATCTGATCGGCGCCGATGTCGGGCATATACCGATTTCCAACCTGTATGAAGTTTTCATCCTGTTCTGCATGATCACGGCGCTGTTCTATCTGTATTACGAGCAGCACTACAAAACCCGCCAGCTGGGGCCCTTCGTCTTGCTGGTAATTTCGGCAGCGGTCGGATTTCTGCTCTGGTACACGGTCAGCCGCGATGCTGCCGAAATCCAGCCGCTGGTGCCGGCGCTGCAGAGCTGGTGGATGAAGATCCATGTACCCGCCAATTTCATCGGCTACGGCACCTTTGCCCTGGCGGCGATGGTGGCGGTGGCGTATTTGCTGAAATCGCACGGCGTGCTGGTCGATCGCCTGCCGGCACTGGAACTGCTGGACGACATGATGTACAAGTCGATCGCGGTCGGCTTTACCTTCTTCACGATCGCTACCATTCTCGGCGGCCTGTGGGCAGCCGAAGCCTGGGGTGGTTACTGGTCGTGGGATCCGAAGGAGACCTGGGCGCTGATCGTCTGGCTCAATTATGCAGCCTGGCTGCACATGCGGCTGGTGAAAGGCTTGCGCGGACAGGTCGCGGCCTGGTGGGCACTGGTCGGACTGCTGGTGACGACCTTTGCTTTTCTGGGAGTCAACATGTTCTTGTCGGGGCTGCATTCGTACGGCGCCCTTTGACGCAAGGACACACCGCTAAACTAATGTCAATGTAAGGTCGCGGCCAGCCGACCGACCAATCGAAATGCCTCACCCGGTTTTTTTTGGAGTCCCCATGCTGATCAAACGTAATCCCAATGGCCTCGATCTTCCGTTTGCTTCGGAAATCACGCCGCGGGAAGTGGTCGAATCGCGCCGCAGCTTCATCCATAAAATAGCGGCCGGCTCGATCGCCAGCGCTGCGATGCTCGAAATGGCGTCGCGTGAAGCATTTGCGCAAACGCCGGGCGCGCAAAAACTGGTCGGTAAAGCGAATGCTGCCTACGCTACAGTGGAGAAGCAGACGCCCTTCAAGGATGCCTCCACCTACAATAATTACTATGAGTTCGGCACCGACAAGGCCGATCCAGCCAAAACTGCCGGCACTCTGAAAACCCGGCCCTGGACCGTCGCCATCGAGGGCGAGGTCAAGAAGCCGATGACACTCGACATCGACAGCCTGCTGAAACTGGCGCCGCTGGAAGAGCGGGTATATCGCCTGCGCTGCGTAGAAGGCTGGTCGATGGTGATCCCCTGGGTCGGCTATTCGTTGTCGGAGCTGATCAAGAAGGTCGAGCCGAACGGCAATGCAAAATACGTCGAATTCATCACGCTGGCCGACAAGGCGCAGATGCCCGGCCTGCGCGCGCCGGTGCTGGAATGGCCGTACGTGGAAGGCTTGCGCATCGACGAAGCGATGCATCCGCTGGCCCTGCTCGGGTTGGGCATGTATGGCGAAGTGCTGCCGCATCAGAACGGCGCGCCGGTGCGCATCGTCCTGCCATGGAAATACGGCTTCAAGTCCGCGAAATCGATCGTCAAGATCCGCTTCGTCAGCGAGCAACCGAAGACTGCCTGGAACATTGCCGCGCCGAGCGAGTATGGTTTTTACTCGAACGTGAATCCGGACGTCGATCATCCCCGCTGGTCGCAGGGCACCGAACGCCGCATCGGCGAGGACGGCCTGTTCGCCAAGAAGCGCAAGACGCTCATGTTCAACGGCTATAACGACGTGGCGTCGCTGTACAAGGGAATGGACCTGAAAAAGTATTTCTGATGACCTTCAATCCAAGCCAGAAACAATTCAAGATCATCAAGGCCAGCCTGTTCGTGCTGGCCTTGCTGCCGTTTCTGCGGCTGGTGGCGGCAACCTTCACCGATCAGCTCGGTGCCAATCCGGTGGAATTCATTACCCGCAATACCGGCGACTGGACCTTGTACTTTCTCTGCATTACCTTGAGCATCACGCCGCTGCGTCGGCTGACCGGCTGGGTCTGGCTAGTGAAGTTGCGACGCATGGAAGGGCTGTTCGCGTTTTTCTATGTCTTCCTGCACTTCATGACGTTCCTCTGGTTCGACCACTTCTTCGACGTCGCGGAAATGTGGAAGGACGTCATCAAGCGGCCATTCATCACGGTCGGCTTCATCGCCTTCGTGCTGCTGATGCCGCTGGCCGCAACCAGCACCAACGCCATGATCAAGCGCATCGGGGCCAAGCGCTGGCAGTGGCTGCACCGCCTGATCTATGTGATTGCGCCACTCGGCATTCTGCATTTCTGGTGGATGAAGGCGGCCAAGCATAATTTTCAGCAGCCGTTGATCTTCGGCGCCATCGTGGCGACCCTGCTGATGATGCGCGTGTACTGGAGCTGGAATGCGCGCGCGAAAAAACGTGCGGTGCTGGTCGCCACCGCCAGTTGAGCAGCCGGAAAGCGAAGAACTTCGGGATCGACTACTTGACCAGGGCCTCGAGCGCGAACAGATCCTGTGGCGCTTCCCGGCGTCGCGCCAGGTGCACCGATGTGCCATCCACCAAAACTTCAGCGGCACGGCCACGCGTGTTGTAGTTCGATGCCATGGTCATGCCGTACGCGCCAGCACACAGAACGGCGAGCAAATCGCCT
>JAYUWF010000085.1:0-6786 GCA_043753685.1 Herminiimonas sp. | reverse complement strand
AACCCGGCACTAGGCCCTACTGTAATCACAGGAATCAAAGATTTGAACGCCGGTTTGTATCCTGGCATCAGCAGCGGCAGCCTTTACTTGAAAGGTGTCTTCGCATCTGGCGTTGTTGCTGGTGACAACATCACTACATACCAGTCGATCTTTGCAAACACTGGCTTTGCCGGCAATGGATCTGGTTACATCGACGTGACTGGTGGTTCTGCCTTTGCTAACTTTAATACTGATGGTATTAAAGATGCTAACGGTAAGCTGCATGATCTTTCCTTAACAACGACATTTGACGATATTGATGGCACTGCCGCTGCAAATGGTTGGACGGTTACATCAACCGGCCAGTTGAAGGCTAATGTCGTCCCAGAGCCAGGCTCAGTCGCCCTGCTGGCACTCGGTGGCCTGGTTGCCGGTTTCGCCGCACGTCGCCGTAAAGTCGCAGCCAAGTAATTTTTTAGCTGCTGTACTGTTCGAAAAAACCGCCTGGTTGATCCAGGCGGTTTTTGCATTCTACGGCGGTGAACCATTCGTTGCCGCCAAGGTCAGGCTGTCCAGTACGTAAACTTGCGTTCGTAATCGATCCCTTGCCCATACGGGAAATCGGCATAGGCATGGCAGGTGATCTTTACCACACCAGCGTTTTCAATCCCGCATCGACCCAGCGATTCCTGTAATGCGTCCGCCACCGTGTCGCGCTCGACGTTCACGTCACGTCCAATCTGCACATCCCAGCGCATGCCTTCTTCGTCTGAACCGATCCGGAATGCGCCGCTGACATGGCGTGCGGTCTCGGGCCGCGTATACAGCGCCTCCTTGAACATGTCCACATGCCAGCCGCCAGGCAGGTAGTCTTTTGCCCGTCCATGCAGGGCAATGATGGGAAGCGACGGCGGCCGCAACTTGCTTCCGCCCTGTGGCATGCAGCGCTTCAAATGAGCCAGGTCGACGATGCTCGCCTTGTCGCCGGTGCGATATCGCATCAACGGCACCGGCGTTTTCATGTCCATGACCGTCACCACCAGGTCGCCGATACCCTCCGCATCGGGTGAAATGATTTCGACGAAAGTCCGAAGTGGATTGAACGCCAGAAAAGTCGGCAGGATTCCCTGCGCCGCAGTCGCCCCGCACACGTCAGCAAAGAAGGCGGGCGAGGCATTGCAGGCCCGGCGGATCGCAATGCTTTCCCGTGTTTCGTTGAACAGGTTGAGCCCCAGTTCGCCCACGCCCATCGAACTGCCGATCAGGCCATCCTTCGACCCATCGGGATCGATTTTCAGGATGGATGCAAGATAGTCCCTGAATGATTCCGGAAACGTTTCCTCGCCGATGATGACGTTCATCCGGTAGCGACCCCAGTCCACGCCTTTCGCCTGCGAGTAGTCGCAGAGCCGTTTCAGGAAAAGCGGGTCGCCGCACAGGATGATCTGCTCGAACAGGTGACCGGATTGATCGACGATGGCGCAGGCCATGTCTTCGCGTACGCTCACGTTGGCCACGCAGACGGAATTGGACTGGAACGTCACCCCCATCGGCAGGCAGTTGATCAACAGCGTGCGATAGCGGTCGACATCGAAGGCCATGTCCAGCCCCAGGTCGATGAGCGTCGGTGTCGAAATCAGCTGTTGCCGGGTACTGAGGCCGAGCGCATAACCGTTGCCACCGTGTCCGGAACTGGTCAGGACCGATGCGAGATCGTCCCGGCGGATATCGCTGGCGATCAGTTCCTGGAGCTTGAAGCGGCCGAATGTCGTGGCTTTTTCCAGCAGAGGACAGTGCTGGCGAAAATCCGCCACCGACGCGATGCGCCTTGGATCGACGCCGGCTTCCTGCAGCACGATGCGGTATGCCGCCGACTGTTTGACGGCCCGACGAAAGCAGCGCAGGAGCTTTTTTTCACCCAGCCGCAGCAAGCCGGTGGGTGAACTGCGACCCAGTTGCGCACGGATGATTCGACGGGATAATTTCGCCAGGCTGCGTTTCATTGTTGTGGAATCAGGTGAGGGAAGCTGAATGCGTTCAGCGGCGCTTCGTGGGCACGTGTAGCAGCAACCACATCTGGATGCGCAACCACAGGGGAATCGGCTCGTCGTTGAACCAGGCGGCGAGCAGCTTGTTTTCTTTGCGCAGGGTCTCGTTGAGCTCGTCCAGGTCGACCATGAACGGCGTCACGGGACCGTAGTAATCCGTGGCAGGGCCGATCGGAACGAACTTGAAGCCCATTTTTCCGAGGGAAAATGCCAGCGAGCGCTCCATCGCGGCGAACCAGTAGCGCACCCCGGTCGCACGACTGTGCCGATACATTTCCCGGTACAGGCCAAGAAGCAGACGCGGACTGTCGCCGTTGCGGCGGGATCCACCGGCGCTCGGCTTGATGGCGGCGGCATTGCCCTTGTCCATGAATTCCTTGGAAATGCCTTGCAGCGAATCGCCGCGCCGCCGCCGGTATGTCTTGCGCACCACCAGCCGGGAAATTTCACCCGATTGTTCGCGAGGGGGAAACTGGAAACTGTCGAACATGGGGCAATGCTGCTCGAATGGAAAATTCAGACCGACCGGCGGTTGCACCAGGCGCACCGACCCCACGATCAGGTTGTCCATGTTGTAGCCACCAAAATGCGTGGAGCACACATCGAACTCGTCGATTTCCAGGCCGTTGTCGAAATCTTCCGCCACGAGGAAGTTGCGTTCCAGGCAGTAGACTTCATAGCGCAACCGCAGCATGTCCTCCACGATCGGCGTGCCGATCGCGCTGGCGGGAGCGCGCAAAAACTGGAAAAACGGCGTCAGCAGATCCTGCTTAGCCACCGCCTTGCGGGAAGCCGCCATCGGGTTGTCCGGAAGGACCTGACGTGGCTGCGTTGGCGCTTCAAGCATCAGGCAGCCGCCTTACAGGGTTTTGAGCAGGGCTTGAGCGCCATCGACTTCCGCGGCTGCTGCGCCCGACGAGATCACTTCTTCCAGCTGCTTGCGCGCACCTGCCTTGTCGCCGGCCTTGATCATGCCTTTGGCCAGATGAAGTTGAATCTGGCCCGTGATTGCCTTGGGCATGTTCGATTTTTGTGCCAGTGTCACTGCCTTCTGCAACAGTGGCACGCCACGCGTCGTGTCGCCCTGTTCCACCAGGATCCAGCCCAGGGTATCGATCACTGCGGGTGCTTCCGGTGTTACTTGCATCGCCTTCTCGGCGGTGGCCACTGCGCGCGGATCTTTTTCGAGCTGATAAGCGAAAGCCAGGTTATTCAACACGACCGGATTGTTCGGCGCGGTCTGCAAGACCTTCTCGAACGCGGCGATCGCCGGTTTGTTGGCTTTCCGCGCCAGCAGTACGTTGGCCTGGTATTCCAACGTCTTCATATCCGTCGGGCGCTCCTGCAGCCACTTCGCCAGTCGGACATCCGCATCCTTGCCACGGCCGGCGATGTTCATCGACTCGTGCAGCTTGATCATCAGTTCCGGCGTCTTGGCAATGGCAATGGCTTTTTCAAAGGCGGTCACTGCCGGACCGAATTTCTTTTGTACTTGCAGCACATCGCCTTCCAGCGCGTAGCCAACTGCTTCCTTGGGGCGCTGTTTCTGGATTTCGGATGCAACTTTCAATGCACCATCGAGATTGCCCTGACGGACGTACAGTGTGCTCAGGCTCAGTTGCGCTTCGAGGAAATCCGGCTTGAGCTCAACAGCTTTCTTGAGCGCCTCGACTGCCGATTTCGGGTCGTCGAGCGCCATGTGGATCGAAGCGACGCGCAATTGCGCAAGCGGCGATTTCGGCGCGGCGGCAATGACCTTGGCGTAGGTCGCCAGCGCGGCAGCCTTGTCGCCGTTGGCAAATTGCGCCTGTGCCAGCAAATCCAGCACATCGGCATTGCCGGCGTTGGTGGTCAGCAGTTTTTGCGCCAAGGTAAGCGCCGGCTCCTTCTTGCCGGTTCGCAGGTACTGATTACCAAGCAGAATCGCAGGCGCCAGGGCAGCCGGATTCTCGGCGACCGCTTTTTCAAGCCAGGTCGTGGCTTCCTCGGGTTTGCCGGTTCTGCCAGCGAACTGTGCCAGCGCCACCATCGCTGGAATGTTTTTCTTGTCTTTCTCCAGCACTGTCAGGAAGCGTTTTTTTGCATCGTCCGGCTTCTTGTCCTGCAGGTCCAGCTGTGCAAGATTCTGCACTGCAGGGATGAACGTCGGCTCGATGGCGATTGCCTTCATAAAACTTGCCCGCGCTTCGGGAATGTTCTTCATCCCCATGTAGGCGCCGCCCTCGAGGTTGAAGACCAGCGGATTGTTGGGCTGGTTTTTTTCCAGGGTCTTGAGGAGCGTCAGCGCTTCGGAGAACTGGTTGAGTCGCAGGCGCGTCATGACGAGCAGGATCGTCGGATTCGTCGGCGTCGCATCGGTTTTTGGATTCAGGTTGCTTGCCAGTTCGAGTTCCGAGATGGCTTTTGCATTTTCACCCTGACCCAGGCTGCTCATGGCAAGCGCGGTGTGCACCATTGCCGTCTCCGGCGCGATCTTGTTGGCGCGCTCGAAATATTCGGTTGCCTTCGAATACTCCTTGGTCCGCATGTAGGTCTCGCCAGCGAGCATGAGCAACTGCGGATCGTTCTGCGCTTCCTTCGCGCCGGTCAGCACGCCGAGCGCACGGTCGCTCTGACCTGATTTGGAAAGAACCGACGCCAGCAGTTTGCGTGCGTAGACGTTTGTCGGATTGGCGTCGAGATATTTTCGTATGGCCTGCTCCGCCTGCTCGTTGGCGCCCAATGCCGCTTGCACGGCGCCGAACAGCAACAGGGTTGGCATGTGATCCGGCGCACTTTTCAAGACCAGCTGCAAGGATTCCAGCGCGGCAGCATTTTTGCCCTGCGCAAAATCGAGTTGCGCCTGGGTGTAGGGCACCACCAGGGCACTCGGAGCGACCTTGCGTGCGGCATCCAGATCGACCTTCGCCGCATCGAATTTTTTGGTCGAAATCTCGATGTTCGCTTTTGAAATCAGGGCGGCGATCAGATCCGGCTTGATTTTCAGCGCCTGGTCAAACACCGCCAGCGCTTCATCGGGCTTTCCGATGGTGAGCAGTTGATCGCCCTTGAATAGCAAGGCTTCGGTATTCGAGGGATTTGCCGCCAGAACCTGATCGATATAACGCATCGCGTCGGATGGCGCCTTGACTGCCATCGAATGACGTGCCAAGCCGAGCAGCACATCCGGTGAGCCCGGTTTTGCTTTCAAAGCCAGATCGAATGCGTCTTTCGCCGCTGGGTTGTTACCCAGCGAGAGCAGGGCCAAGCCGCGTTGCGTGAGAAGTTCGGGTGCAGGCTGCCCGGTCGCCGGCAAAGGCATTGCATCGAGGGCCTTTTGATATTGCCCTTGCTGTACGAAGGACATTCCCATCGCCAACGCAACCTTATCGGCAGGCATTCCAAGCGAAACTGCTTTCTCGAGCTCCTTTTGTGCCGACAGCGCATCACCTGAGGCAAGGTAGACCTGACCGAGCAAAAAGCGCGCGTCGACGTTGTCCGGGCTTTTCTGCAGAGCGTTTTTCAACTGGATGATTGCGGCCTTGTTGTCGCCTTTCTGCTGATACTGGCGTGCCTCGGCGACCAGACTCTCCGCGGTTTGGGTCTTGCTGCAACCGGTGAAACCGGCAACGGCGGCCGACAGAATCAGCGACGCTGCAATCCGTCTGGAGGTTAAATGGGTCATGTCGATTTCCTGATTGTTAAAAACCTAATTCGATAGGTTCTAATTTGCGGAGCCGTGCGCATGGCTCTGGTTGTCTGATTGCGTAGGCGTCTGGCTTTCGGCGCGGCATTCGTCATGCTGCATTTCGTTAAAAACATGCCATGCAAAACGCCCGCAAAAGGGTACACCAATTGCAACCAAATTTCGCGTTCAATGTAAAGCTAATAATTTCCCATTATAAACATTTCGGGTCGCTTCATCCATTTCCACGTCGAATCAGGCGTCGCCTGAAACACAACGTCGGCAAACATTTTCTGGCTTCAATTTCCCTTTGACATTTGTATTCTTGAAAGAAATTTTTAATCAGAAAAAGCATCATGTCGGAGGACGGGGTCCGATCCGGCTGCGTGGTTTGTCTGGCAATGGTATGCGGTAGTGCCACCTGTGCAACCGGTCTCTCGACCGGTGGAAAAGTTATTCATTTCTTATGTTGCTGGGCGCACATATTATTTTTGCAATGCCATACAGAATGATGCCAGCAGTTGAATGCATCCGGCGTCATTGCCGATCCCGATTACAGCATCAAGTTACATACTTCCAAGTGAAAAACATGAAAACCAGTTCAATGTCATCGATTCTCGTATGTGTCTCCGGCCTGCTGATGGCGGGATGCGGTGGCGGGGGCGGCTCGAGCGTCCCGGTCGCAACGACACCGGCGGCATCAGTCGCGACGACTCCACCTGTCACCACTTTACCTGGTAGTACGACAACGACTGGAACGACGACAGCGCCCGGCACCTCGGCGCCGCCGGTTACGTCCCCTGCAACGGTTGCCGGGCCGACAGTGCCGATCGAGTCGGCGATTGCGACGTTGTATTCCAACACCCGCCATTTTGAACGCACCATTGTCGATCCGAAGAACGGCGACACCTACGTGTTCACGCGCGACTTCACGGTCGGGGTCAATTCAAATATCGAGAATGTGCCGGTACGGACGATCGATATCGCGGGGGCGGTGACGAGGAACGGTGTCCCGGCAGGTAAATCGGCGCAGACCGACTATTTTCAGCTGAACAATTACCGGCTGATCGCCCAGAAGTTTGCCGGCAGCCCGCT
>JAYUWF010000084.1:0-6799 GCA_043753685.1 Herminiimonas sp. | reverse complement strand
GCGCCACCGCGATCCCGCCCGACGATGGCGGCGGCATGCCGCACACGGTCCAGGCCTTGTAATCGGTGCAGACCGGCATGCGCGACTTGGCGCGATAGTCGGCCAGATCGCGCAGCCCCAGCTGACCGGGACGAACCCGCTGCGCGCCGACCTTGGCGACGATCGCCGCAGCAATCTCACCCTCGTAAAAAGCGTCTGCGCCAGCACTGGCGACGGCACGCAGGACCTGTGCGAGCGCCGGATTGCGCAATCGATGGCCGACCTGCCACGGTGCGCCCTTCGCATCGAAAAAATACGCGGCGGCATCCGGGTCGCGCGCCAGCAGCGGCTCGGCTGCCAGCAACTGCGCCAGGCGGGGACTGACTTCGAAACCGGCTTCGGCCAGTTCGATCGCGGGCGCGAACAGTGCTGCCCAGGGCAACTTGCCATGCCGCCGGTGCGCCAGCTCGAGCATGCGCAACACGCCGGGTACGCCGACCGAGCGACCGCCGGTGACGGCTTCGGAAAATCCCAGCGGCTTGCCATCGACGCCTTCAAAAAGGTGCTCGTCGACGGATGACGGTGCGGTCTCCCGCCCGTCGAAGGCGCTCACCGCATCGCCGTCGAAATGCAGCAGGAAAGCGCCGCCGCCGATACCGGACGATTGTGGCTCGACCAGGGTCAGCACCATCTGCACGGCGATTGCCGCATCGACTGCCGAACCGCCGGCTTGCAGTATCCGGTAACCGGCGTGCGTGGCATGCGGATTGGCGGCGGCGACCATGAACTTGCGGGAAGCCACCGCGGTTTTCGAAGTCGAGCCCGTGGCCCGCTCGGGCGCGTCGGCGCGCGCATCCGAAGGTGTCGACGGCGCGACGGCGCAACCTGCCAGCATGGACAGTGCCGTCGCTGCACACCAACGCAGGAAAAACGTCTGCCGCGTCGGTATCACTTGCATCGGGTTCACTTCCGGTGATGTGCCAGGCGGCTACAATTATTTCGGTTGCATGCGGATCGCGCCATCGAGTCGAATCGTTTCGCCGTTGAGCATGACGTTTTCGATGATGGTGCGCGCCAGGTGGGCATATTCGTGAGCGCGGCCCAGGCGCGGTGGAAACGGCACCATGCGGCCGAGCGCATCCTGCACTTCCTGCGGCATGCCGAGCAACATCGGCGTTTCGAAAATGCCGGGCGCTATCGTCATCACGCGAATCCCGCTGCGTGACAGGTCGCGCGCCATCGGCAAGGTCATGCCGACGACAGCTGCCTTCGACGACGCGTAGGCGGCCTGGCCGATCTGGCCATCGTAGGCAGCCACAGACGCTGTGTTGATGATCACGCCGCGCTCGCCGTCGGCCGTGGCTGCGGTTGCCGCCATGGCCTCCGCCGCCAGACGCGCCATGTTGAAGGTGCCGACCAGGTTGATGTTGACGGTGCGCTGGAAAACGTCCAGCGGATGGGCGCCATCCTTGCCGACCGTCTTGACGGCCGGTGCGACGCCTGCGCAGTTGATCAGGCCGCGCAAGGTTCCCAATGCGACCGCAGCGGCGACCACGGCCTTGCCGTCGGCTTCCGATGTGACATCGCAACGCACGAAGCGGCCTTTCAATCGCGCCGCCAGCTGTTCGCCCGCCTCGACCTGGACGTCGGCCAGCAGCGCGGTGCCGCCGTTATCGGTGATCATTTGCGCGGTCGCCGCGCCGAGTCCCGATGCGCCACCGGTGATGATGAAAATGCCGTCCTTGATTTGCATGTCGTCTCTTTTCTTGTTCGATAAGGGAATTGGTTTGCCGCGCGCCGGTCGCTCTTCCAGAGTGCCAGCCGCCACGCATCGATTGTACCGATCTTCAGTGCAGCCGAGGCAATGGAAAAAGCGGCCGGAGCCGCTTCTCTTGCTGCCTCATTCGCGTGATTCAGGTCAGGTCAGCGCCGATCAGGGCTTGCCAGGCGGCGTGCCTGCGGGCGCGCCGCCGGCTGGCGATGCAGTGTCGACCGGCGCAACTGCCGTTGCAGCCGGCACGGTGGCAGGTGCGGCATCAGGCGCGGCGGGCGCCATTGCCGGCGCCGACGACGCCACCGGCGCAATAACCGCTGCCGGCATTCCCGCGCCAGCCGGTACGGTGATGGCCGCCGGCGTCGGTGCCGCCACCGCCGGTCCGATCTGCAAGCCGGTGGCCGGCAACAGCGGCACCAGCAACAAGGCCACGATGTTGATGATCTTGATCAGCGGATTGACGGCCGGGCCGGCAGTGTCCTTGTACGGATCGCCGACCGTGTCGCCGGTAACGGCGGCCTTGTGCGCTTCGGAACCCTTGCCGCCGTGATGGCCGTCTTCGATGTATTTTTTCGCATTGTCCCAGGCGCCGCCACCGGTGGTCATCGAGATCGCCACGAACAGGCCGGTGACGATGGCGCCCATCAGCAAGCCGCCGAGTGCTGCTGGCCCCAGGATCATGCCGACCAGGATCGGTGCGATCACCGGCAGCAGCGACGGCAGGATCATTTCCTTGATCGCGGCTGTGGTCAGCATGTCGACCGCCTTGTCGTATTCCGGCTTGCCGGTGCCATCCATGATGCCCTTGATGTCGCGGAACTGGCGCCGCACTTCGACCACCACCGCGCCCGCGGCCCGGCCAACGGCTTCCATCGCCATCGCACCGAACAGATACGGAATCAGGCCACCAATGAACAGGCCGACGATCACCATCGGATTGGACAGGTCAAACGAGGTGCTCTTGTTGACCGAGTCCAGCGCGTGCGTGTAATCGGCGAACAGCACGAGCGCGGCCAGTCCGGCCGAACCGATCGCGTAACCCTTGGTGACGGCCTTGGTGGTATTGCCCACGGCATCGAGGGGATCGGTAATGGCGCGCACCGATTCCGGCATGCCGGACATTTCGGCGATGCCGCCGGCGTTGTCGGTGATCGGGCCGTAGGCGTCGAGCGCCACGATGATGCCGGCCATCGACAGCATCGAGGTCGCGGCAATCGCGATGCCAAACAGGCCACCGAGCTTGTAGGACACCAGGATCGCGGCGCATACCGCCAGCACCGGGTAGGCAGTCGACTTCATCGACACGCCCAGGCCGGCGATGATGTTGGTGCCGTGGCCGGTGGTGGAGGCTTCAGCGATGTGCTGCACCGGCTTGAATTCGGTGCCGGTGTAGTACTCGGTAATGTAGACCATCAGACCGGTCAGGACGATGCCGACCACGGTGCAGCCCATCATCGATGCACGCATCGCTTCCGGCATGACGGTCCAGGTGACGACTGCAAAGCCGATCAGCGACAGGCCGGCGGCCCACCACAGGCCGGTGTACAGCGCCGACATGATTTTCTTGCCCGGCTTTGCCTTGACCATCGAGCAGCCGACGATCGAGCCGAGGATCGAGACGCCGCCCAGCATCAGCGGATACAGCGCCGCCTGCAGTTCGAAGCCCTTGATCACCAGCGCGCCGAGCAGCATGGTGGCGATCAGGGTGACCACGTAAGTCTCGAACAGGTCGGCGGCCATGCCGGCGCAATCGCCGACGTTGTCACCGACGTTGTCGGCGATCACCGCCGGATTGCGCGGATCGTCTTCCGGAATACCGGCTTCGACCTTGCCCACCAGGTCAGCGCCGACGTCGGCGCCCTTGGTGAAGATGCCGCCGCCTAGTCGCGCGAAGATCGAGATCAGCGATGCGCCGAACGCCAGGCCGATCAGCGGCTGGATCAGGTCGTGCAGCACCGTGGTGCCGGTCGCTGCCGCCGTCAGGTACCAGTAGAACAGCGTCACGCCCAGCAATCCCAGGCCGACCACCAGCATGCCGGTGATCGCGCCCCCCTTGAAGGCCACGTCGAGCGCCTGATTCATGCCCTTGGTAGCCGCCTGTGCCGTGCGCACGTTGGCGCGTACCGAGACATTCATGCCGATGAAGCCGCAGGCGCCGGAGAGCACCGCGCCGATCAGGAAGCCGACGCCGGTGACCATGCCGAGCAGCGCCGCGATCACCACGAACAGCACCAGGCCGACAATACCGATGGTGCGGTACTGCCGGGCCAGATAGGCAGCGGCGCCGATCTGAATCGCGGTGGCGATTTCCTGCATTCGGGCATTGCCCGCATCCTGCTTCAAGATCCAGCTACGCGACATCAATCCGTAAATGACGGCGATTATTCCGCACACGACGGCGAACCAAAGACCTGCTGCCATATCGACTCCTCCTGTATCACGACAAAGTTAGGACCACTACGAGCGTTCTGAGAGGGGTCGTCAAGCCAGCGTGCCGGCTTGCCGCATGCCGGATGACGGCCCCACTTGGGAGACTGCGTACTGCAAACTTTTGAGTGTGTTTTTTTTGGTGGACTACTGAGACTGCAACCGGAATCGAACGCCTGCCATCAGCGCTTCGGGTCCCGGCGATTGCGTGCTGCTGATTACCCTTTCCCTGCTGCGACTGCCATCCACCCGCGCCTTCCGGTGACGACGTTGACAACGATGTCGTTTGACACCGACCCTTGAAACGTTATGAAATTCAATTTATTTTCGAGAATGCGCCCTGCTTTGTCACATGGCATCGTCGGGAATTTTTCTGCGGTTGCGGCGCACGGCCAAAAAAAAGCGGACACATGGTCCGCTTGCTTCACTCCGACAGCGCCGCGAAGGCAAGGTCGCGGATGGATTCGACCGGGCCGACACCGGCAATCTTGCGATATTTCGGCGCGCCTGGCGCACCGCTTCTCGCCCAGTCGTTGTAATAACCAACCAGGATTTCGGTCTGTTCGTGATAGACCGACAGGCGCCGGGTCACGGTCTCCTCCTTGTCGTCCTCGCGCTGGATCAGATCTTCGCCAGTGATATCGTCCTTGCCGGCGACCTTGGGCGGGTTGAACTTGACGTGGTACGTGCGACCTGACGCGGCATGCACGCGCCGTCCGCTCATGCGTTCGATGATGGCAGCATCCGGTACGTCGATTTCCAGCACGTAGTCGATCGTCACGCCGGCTTCCTTCATCGCATCGGCCTGTGGCACGGTGCGCGGAAAACCGTCGAAGAGATAGCCATGATCGCAGTCGGATTGCTTGAGACGGTCCTTGACCAGGCCGATGATGATGTCGTCCGACACCAGGCCGCCGGCATCCATGACGCTCTTGGCTGCCATGCCCAGCGGTGTGCCGGCCTTGACGGCGGCACGCAGCATGTCGCCGGTGGAAATCTGTGGAATCTGAAATTTCTCTTTGATGAAAGTGGCCTGCGTTCCCTTGCCGGCGCCGGGCGGGCCCAACAGGATCAGACGCATGTTGTTCGAGGCGAGAGCCATGATGTTTCCTAAGACGGGTTTGAATGATGCAGTGGGATTGTCTTTGCAATCTTCACGATGGACGGGCTGGCGCGGCGCTGCTTTTTAGATGTTCAACTTTGCACGAAACTTAACACATAATTTCATCAAACTGCCGTGCCACGCTTGATTTCACTCTGGATTTCACGCTGGATTTCAAAAAACCGGTCCATTGAAAAAGCGCTGAACCCGCAGCAAGTCCTCGGGCGTGTCCACGCCTGCGGCTGGTGCTGTCATGGCCAGATGAACCGCGATAGGCAAGCCATGCCAGAGCACCCGTAACTGTTCGAGTGCTTCGATCTGTTCCAGCGGAGATGGCGTCAACGTGGAATACGATTGCAGGAAATCGTTGCGGTAGGCGTACAGGCCGATGTGCCGCAGCGGCACGTAACCCGGCGGCAGCGCTGCCGGTAGCGCGGCTGGCAGATCCGCCTGCGCCGCGCCGGCGGTCCGGCCGAAGCCATCGCGATGCCACGGAATCGGCGCCCTTGAAAAATACAAGGCGCGACCGGCAGCATCGGCGACCAGCTTGACCACGTTCGGATTGAACAGTTCGGCGACATCGGTGATCGGGTGCGCCGCGGTGGCCATCGGAATGGTCGCACCGATCAGGGCGGCGGTGGCGGCAATCAGCTCGGGCGCGATCAACGGTTCGTCACCCTGCACGTTGACCACCACGGCATCGGCCAACAGACCCAGCTGCAGCGAAACTTCGGCGATCCGGTCGGTGCCGGAGGGATGATCGGCGCGGGTCATGCGGACCTCGACGCCATGGCGCTCGCAAGCCGCCAGGATGTCAGGGTGGTCGGTCGCAACGATCACCCTGCCCGCACCCGAGAGCGCGGCGCGTTCGGCTACGCGCACCACCATCGGTTTGCCGCCCAGGTTGGCCAGGGGTTTTGCCGGCAGGCGGGTCGAGGCCAGCCGGGCCGGAATGATGACGACGAAAGACATCAGCCGCGCGCGCGGGTTTCGATGTGGCGCGATGCGGTGCAGCCCGAGGTCATGGCGGCGTCGGCGCCACCAGGGTGGCGGCGTGCAGGTCGCGCGCTTCGTCGGCCCACATGATCGGGATACCGTCGCGGATCGGATACGCCAGTTTGTCGGGGTGGCAGATCAGTTCCTGTGCCTTCTTGTCGAAGTCGAGCGGTCCCTTGCACAGAGGGCAAACCAGAATATCAAGCAGTCGCGTATCCACGCAGTCTCTCCACGATGTTGGCAGCAAAAGGCGCGGCGATTTGCGCGCTGACCGGCACGACCCACAATCGCGCGTCCGATGCCAGTGCCGTTATTTCGCTACATTTTACTGCATCCTTCTCGGTGATCAGGATCAGATCGGCAGCGCTGGCGTCAAAAGTATTGGCCGTGAAAACATGGTGATCCGGCAGTGGCATCTGCCGGAAGGCTAGGCCTGCCGCGGTCAAGGTGGCGAAAAACCGGGCCGGATTGCCGATTCCGGCGGCGGCGATGATTGCCGGTGGCGGCGCGGCGGCGGCGAT
>JAYUWF010000083.1:0-2188 GCA_043753685.1 Herminiimonas sp. | reverse complement strand
CGAGCACGGTCTCTTCGGCCATCAATGCCGCGATGCCGTCGGTCAGCTGGATTTCACCGCCGGCACCCTTGCCAAGTTGTTCGAGATGCGAAAAAATCTTGTTGGTCAGTACATAGCGGCCGACCACGGCCAGGGTCGACGGCGCATCTTCCGGTGCCGGCTTTTCGATGATCGCATTGACCCGCTCCAGGTTCGGCAGATACGCGGTGGCGCTGACGATGCCGTACTGCTTCGTGTCGCTGCGGGGTACGTCCTGCACCGCCAGCAGGCTGCGGCCTTCGCGCGCAAATTGCGCCGACATCTGCGACAGTACGCCCGGCACACCCGCCTCGGTATCCATGAAATCATCCGCCAGCAGGACGGCGAACGGTTCGTCGCCGATCACCGGCCGGGCGCACAGAACAGCATGACCGAGTCCCAGGGGCGCCGACTGGCGGATGTAGATGCAGGTAATGTGCTTCGGAATCACGTTTTGTACGAACTCCAGCAACGCCGTCTTGCCGGCTGCTTCCAGTTCCGATTCGAGTTCGTAGGCCTTGTCGAAGTGATCTTCGATGGCGCGTTTGTTACGCCCGGTAATGAAGACCATTTCGGTGATGCCTGCGGCGACCGCTTCCTCGACCGCATACTGGATCAGGGGCTTGTCGACGATCGGCAGCATCTCTTTCGGCTGCGCCTTGGTGGCCGGCAAAAACCGGCTGCCGAGTCCGGCCACCGGGAACACTGCTTTCGTGATCTTCTTCATTCGCTAATTGTCCTCAAGTAAACTCTGTAATTGCTGCTCGTCGATGATTGCAATCCCCAGGTCCTGCGCCTTCACCAGCTTGCTGCCGGCGTCGGTTCCGGCGACCACGTAACTGGTCTTCTTCGAAACCGATCCCGCGACCTTGCCGCCAGCGGCTTCAATCATCGCAGCGGCGGCGTCGCGCGTCAGGGTCGGCAGCGTTCCGGTCAGAACGAAGGTCTTGCCCTGGAATGCAGCCGATATCTTAGCCGGATGCGACTCGGGCCAGGTTATGCCTACCGCACGTAATTGGTCGATCAGCTCACGATTTAACGGATCTTGGAGAAATTGCAATATCGATGACGCTACCACAGGCCCGACATCATCTACATGAAGTAATTTTTCTTCGCTGGCATCGAGCAAGCCATCCAGCGTGCCGAAATGCCGCGCCAGTTCCTTGGCCGTGGCTTCGCCGACATGGCGGATGCCGAGCGCATAGATGAAGCGCGCCAGCGTAGTGGACTTGGATTTTTCGAGCGCATTGAGTACATTCTGCGCCGACTTGTCGGCCATGCGATCGAGTTCGGCCAGTGCCACGAAACCGAGTTTATAAAAATCCGCTGCAGTGGTGACGACCCGGCGGTCGACCAGTTGCTCGACCAGTTGATCGCCGAGTCCCTCCACATCCATTGCCCGGCGCGAGACGAAATGCAGCAGGCCGCCCTTGCGCTGTGCGGCGCACTTGACCCAACCGCCGGAGCAGCGCGCCACTGCTTCATCTTCGAGGCGCACGATCGGCGAGCCGCAGACCGGGCAGGTTTGCGGCATGACGAATTGCCGGGCATCGGCCGGGCGCTGTTCGGGCACGAATGCCACCACTTCGGGAATCACGTCACCGGCGCGGCGCACGATCACCGTGTCGCCGATGCGGATGTCCTTGCGCCGTACTTCATCTTCATTGTGCAGCGTGGCATTGGTCACCGACACGCCGCCGACGGTCACCGCAGCCAGGCGCGCCACTGGTGTGATGGCACCGGTGCGGCCGACCTGGACTTCGATTTCCTGGACCACGGTCAGGGCTTCTTCGGCAGGGAATTTGTGGGCGATCGCAAAGCGCGGCGCGCGCGAGACGAAGCCCAGCACCTGCTGCTGATCGACCCGGTTGACCTTGTAGACGACGCCATCGATTTCATACGGTAGTTGTGCCCGGCGCTGCCCGACCTGATGAAAAAATCCCAGCAACCCGTCGGCGCCATGCACCACCGCGCGTTCAGGGCTGACCGCCACGCCGAGTTCGGCATACCAGTCCAGCAATGCGGTGTGCGAAGCCGGCATCGGTGCGCCTTCCAGCATGCCGATGCCGTAGGCAAAAAAGCGCAGCGTGCGCTGGGCGGTGATCCGGGAATCGAGCTGGCGCAGGCTGCCGGCGGCGGCATTGCGCGGGTTGGCGAATTCCTTGGCGCC